>NZ_CP013949.1:900000-1045000 GCF_000296215.2 Bradyrhizobium sp. CCGE-LA001
GCGGCGGTGCCGATCTGCTGATCTTCGACACCAAGGAAGTTTGAAGCAAAGATTCAACTTTCGTCGAAAGCCTGAACACTCGTAGCCCGGATGGAGCGAAGCGTAATCCGGGACAGTACGATCCAGGCGCGAGAACCCGGATTTCGCTGCGCTCCATCCGGGCTACAATCTGCTGTCGATCCATGACAGCACTGCAAAAAATCCGGGCAGTCGTTGTCAATTTGCACGACGGCGCATGGCTTGCTTCGCATATGCGGCGATAGCGCATGTGGCATTCCGATGAGGACCGTAATACTACTCTCATCATCTCAATGCTGAGAGTAGGAGAGATGCCATGATGCTTGGATTGAGCCTGCAAGCCCTAACGCTGATCCATGTCATCATCAGCCTGATCGCCATCGCTGCTGGCCTCGTGGTGATGTTCGGCCTGCTCGGCTCGAAGCCGATGCCGGCCCTCACCGCGACCTTCCTGCTGTTCACCATTCTCACCAGCGCCACCGGCTTCCTGTTTCCGTTCAAGGAGCTGTTGCCATCGCACGTCATCGGCATCATCTCCCTGGTGCTGCTCGTCATCGCCTGCTTCGCGCTCTACAGCATGAAGCTCAAAGGTGTCTGGCGTCCGGTCTACATCGTGACCGCGATGATCTCGCTCTATTTCAACGTCTTCGTGCTGGTGATCCAGTCGTTCCTGAAGGTGCCGGCGCTCGCCGCGCTCGCGCCCGCCGTGCCGCCGGCGCCGCCGTCGGGTCCGGTCTTCGCCGTGGTGCAGGGCATCGTGCTGGTGTTCTTCGTCGTGCTCACCATCGGTGCCTGGCGCCGCTACAAGCCGATGGCGTTCGCCTGATCACCAATCTCTCGTCATTCCGGGCATCGCGCAGCGATGAGCCCGGAATCTCGATCAGAAATCTCCAGATTCCGGGTTCGCGGAGGTGCGCGCCCCGGAATGACCTTTCCATTCAAAGGAGCCCCACAATGCCCACCATCACCACCAAAGACGGCGTCGAGATCTTCTACAAGGATTGGGGCTCGGGCCAGCCGATCGTGTTCAGCCATGGCTGGCCGCTGTCGTCGGACGATTGGGACGCGCAGATGCTGTATTTCGTCGCGCGCGGCTATCGCGTCATCGCACATGACCGCCGCGGCCATGGCCGCTCGGCGCAGGTCGCCGATGGTCACGACATGGACCATTATGCCGACGACCTCGCCGCGCTCACCGCGCATCTCGATCTCAAGAATGCCATTCACGTCGGCCACTCCACCGGCGGCGGCGAGGTCGTGCACTACATCGCGCGCCACGGCGACAGCCGGGTGGCGAAGGCCGCGATCCTCTCGGCGGTGCCGCCGCTGATGGTGCAGACCGCGGCCAATCCCGGCGGCCTGCCGAAGAGCGTGTTCGACGATCTCCAGAAGCAGCTCGCCGCCAGCCGCACGCAATTTTACCGCGACCTCCCGGCCGGCCCGTTCTACGGCTACAACCGTCCCGGCGCAAAACCGTCGGAAGCCGTGATCCAGAACTGGTGGCGCCAGGGCATGATGGGCGGCGCCAAGGCGCACTACGACGGTATCGTCGCGTTCTCGCAGACCGACTTCACCGAGGATCTGAAGAAGATCAACGTGCCCGTGCTGGTGATGCACGGCGACGACGACCAGATCGTTCCTTACGCCGATTCCGCGCCGCTGTCGGCCAAGCTGCTGAAGAACGGCACGCTGAAGACCTACAAGGGCTTCCCGCACGGCATGCCGACCACGCATGCCGAGACGATCAACGCGGACCTGCTGGCTTTTTTCAAGGCGTAAAGCTTCGAGAAGACGGGGCTCGCGGTTTGAGCTGCGAGCCCGATGGGACCGTTCCGATGAAAGTCATCGTCTTCGGCGCGACGGGTATGGTCGGGCAGGGCGTCTTGCGCGAATGCCTGGTTGATCGCGGCATCGACCGCGTGCTCGTGGTCGGACGCAGCCCAACCGGCGTGCGCAACGCCAAGCTCGCCGAGATCATCCACGACGATTTCACGGACTATTCGGCGATCGAGGCGCAGCTCACGGGCTTCGATGCCTGCTTTTTTTGCCTCGGCGTGTCCTCGATCGGCATGAGCGAGCAGCGCTACCGTCACCTGACCTATGATCTCACGCTTGCCGCTGCGACGGCGCTGGCCAAGCTCAATCCGCAGATGACATTCGTCTATGTCACCGGTGCCGGCACCGATTCCACCGAGCAGGGATCGCGGATGTGGGCGCGGATCAAGGGCAAGACCGAGAACGATCTGTTCAAGCTGCCGTTCAAGGCCGCCTACATGTTCCGTCCCGGCGCCATCCAGCCCCTGCACGGCGCCCGGTCCAAGACGGCCTGGGTGCAGGCCGTTTACACCGCAACCTGGCCACTCTGGTCGGTGCTGCGCCGGATCTCGCCGTCGCTCGTCACCTCGACCGAGCAGATCGGCCGCGCCATGATCCGCGTCGCCCGGGAGGGACATAAGCGGAAAGTGCTGGAGATGGAGGATATCAATAGCCTCTAGGTCGCTGCCTCGTTAGCTTGTCGCGGAAATTTCGGCGCCCGCGCGCGTTGAGTCCCCCCCATCCTGAAGGAGGAGCGCCGGCGATGTCTCCCCAGCTCAAACTGATTGCACTGGACGCCGACGATCTCGCGGTCATCTCGACCCATGTCCAGGACGCCCGTGTCCAGGCCTCCGACATCATCTGGCGGCAGAGCGAGAAGCGGCTCGTGGTCGGCATGAGCCGGCTGGACTGGGAGCAGACGCTGGAGGGCGAGACCGAGCCGCGCCGGCTGGTCGCCGCGCTCCGCTTCGACCGCGTGCTCGCCTGCAAGTCGCGCAATATCGACCTCGCCGCGCCGGACAAGGTTTTGGACCTCATCGGAATCGAATTTCACCCCCGGGACGGCCGCAACGAGGAGCCTGGCGGCAGTGCCCTGCTCTTGTTCGCCCAGGGCGGCGCCATCCGCCTCGACGTCGAATGCCTGGAATGCGAGCTGACCGACCTCGGGGCGGACGCGCTGGGAACGGGCGCGGGGGTCGAGGGGGAGGGGTGAGGTGGTCCCCAGCGCCCGGGCGACACCAGTGGAAGGGTTGACGGCGGGGGGCCGCCGCGCCATTGAGCAGGGGTCGGGTGAGCCCGCCCGCTCCAAAAGACCAGCCAAAAGACCATCCTAAAATGCCCGTTCGTCTCGACCGCAGCAGCGCCGATTTTGACCAGCGATTCGCGGCCTTTCTCGCCGCCAAGCGCGAGGTCTCGGCCGACGTCGAGGCCGCCGCGCGCGCCATCGTCGACGACGTCGCAAAGCGCGGCGACGCGGCCTTGCTCGAGGCCACGCAGAAATTCGACCGGCTGACGCTGGACGCAACCTCCATGCGCGTCACCGCCGCCGAGATCGAGGCTGCGACGAAGGCCTGCGATGCCGCGACGCTGGATGCGCTCAAGCTCGCGCGCGACCGCATCGAGACCTATCACCGCCGTCAGCTCCCGGCGGACGAGCGCTTCACTGATCCGCTCGGCGTCGAGCTCGGCTGGCGCTACACCGCGATCGAATCCGCCGGCCTCTATGTGCCCGGCGGCACCGCGGCCTATCCGTCCTCGGTGCTGATGAACGCGGTGCCCGCCAAGGTCGCCGGCGTCGCGCGCCTGGTCATGGTGGTGCCTTCGCCGGACGGCAAGCTCAACCCGCTGGTGCTGGCGGCCGCCCATCTCGGCGGCGTCACCGAGATCTATCGCGTCGGCGGTGCGCAGGCCGTGGCCGCGCTCGCGCACGGCACCGCGACGATCGCACCGGTCGCCAAGATCGTCGGTCCCGGCAACGCCTATGTCGCCGCCGCCAAGCGGCTGGTGTTCGGCAAGGTCGGCATCGACATGATCGCCGGCCCCTCCGAGGTGCTCGTCATCGCCGACGACACCGGCAATGCCGACTGGATCGCGGCAGACTTGCTGGCGCAGGCCGAGCATGACGCGAGCGCGCAGTCGATCCTGATCACCGATTCCGCGCGGCTTGCCGCCGACGTCGAAAAGGCCGTCGCAGCGCAGCTGAAGACACTGCCGCGCGCCGTGATCGCAGGCGCCTCGTGGAATGATTTCGGCGCCATCATCATGGTGAGAAATCTCACCGATGCCATCCCGCTCGCGGACGCCATCGCCGCCGAACATCTCGAGATCATGACTGTCGATCCCGAGGTGCTCGCTGCAAAGATCCGCAACGCCGGCGCGGTGTTCCTCGGGGCGCACACGCCGGAGGCCATCGGCGACTATGTCGGCGGCTCCAACCACGTGCTGCCGACCGCGCGTTCGGCGCGATTCTCCTCAGGGCTGGGGGTCGCCGATTTCATGAAGCGCACCTCGATCCTGAAATGCGGCCCGGACCAGCTGCGCGCGCTGGGACCTGCCGCGATGACGCTCGGACAAGCGGAGGGGTTAGATGCCCATTCGCGCTCGATTGGATTGCGCCTCAATCTGTCATGACAAAGCCGCCCGAACAGGACGACTCGACCAATCGCATCGTTGGCGTCACGCTCGACGAGGACTCGATCGGCCGTTCCGGGCCCGACATCGAGCATGAGCGCGCGATCGCGATCTACGATTTGATCGAGCAGAACCTGTTCGCGCCCGACGGCGCCGAAGGGCAGGGCCCGTTCACGCTGCATATCGGCATCACCGGTAACCGCCTGATGTTCGACATTCGCCGCGAGGACGGCACGCCCGTGGTCGCGCATCTGTTGTCGCTGACGCCGTTCCGGCGGATCGTGAAGGACTATTTCATGATCTGTGACAGCTACTACCAGGCGATCCGCACCGCAACGCCGGACAAGATCGAGGCCATCGACATGGGCCGCCGCGGCATCCATGACGAGGGATCGCGCACGCTGCAGGAGCGTCTGAAGGGCAAGGTGCGGGTCGATTTCGAGACCTCGCGCCGGCTGTTCACGCTCATCACCGTCCTGCATTGGAAGGGGTGAGCGCGCATGATCCCGAAAAGTGGGAACCGGTTTTCGGATCGGATCATGCGCAAAAACAAAAGAGCGTAAGCGATGGCTGCGCCCCCACGCGCAAGCAATCCCCAGTCCGTGCTATTCGCCTGCGCGATGAACAGTGTGCGCTCGCCGATGGCTGAGAGCCTGTTGCAGCACATGTTTCCGCAAGGGCTCTACGTCAAATCGGCCGGGACCAGAAAGGGCGAGCTCGATCCGTTTGCGGTGTCCGTGATGGCCGAGCTCGGGCAGGACATCTCCGCGCACAAGCCGCAGACCTTCGAGGAGCTAGAGGACTGGGAGGGGCTGAACTTCGACCTCATCATCACGCTGTCGCCTGAGGCGCACCACAAGGCCCTGGAGCTGACGCGGACCCTCGCGGCCGATGTCGAATATTGGCCGACCATGGATCCCACCACCATCGAAGGCAGTCGCGACCAGAAGCTCGCCGCCTATCGCGAGGTCTGCGATCAGCTGTTGATGCGTATCCGCCGGCGATTCGCGAAGGTGGGCGCGGCGTCGGGCTGATCGAGCCCCGGACGCAGCGCAGCTGTGTCTTCGCGATGCGCTGCAGGCCGGGGCCCATCTCACCACATGCGCAAGGCCATGGGTCCCGGCTCAGCGTCGCGGCATTTCAATGCCGCGACGCGTCCGGGAGACGAGACCTGCCGTAACACCTGCGTCACAGACTGAGGGCACACGCGTGGTGGCAAGCTCGAATCACCTCCGGTTCCCGGGTTGTGAAATCAGCCCCCTTCCGATAGGTTCCGCGCGCAATCCACCCCGCTTCATCCCCCAAATCACCTGATGCTCGGCCGCCCCAAATTCGTACTTGCCTCCGGTTCGCCGCGTCGGCTGTCGCTGCTCAACCAGGCCGGCATCGAGCCGGACGCGCTCCGGCCGGCCGACGTCGACGAGACGCCGAGGCGGGGCGAGCTGCCGCGTGCCTGCGCCAATCGGCTCGCCCGGGCCAAGGCCGATGCGGCGCTCAAATCGGTGCAGCTGGATGACGAACTGCGGGGCGCGTTCATCCTCTCCGCCGACACCGTGGTCGCGGTCGGCCGCCGCATCCTGCCCAAGGCGAACCTCGTCGACGAAGCCGCGCAGTGCCTGCGGCTGCTGTCGGGCCGCAACCACCGCGTCTACACCGCGATCTGCCTGGTCACGCCGCGCGAGGCCTTCCGCCAGCGTCTGGTAGAGACTCGCGTCCGCTTCAAGCGCCTGTCGGAGGACGACATCCAAGCCTATATAGGCTCCGGCGAATGGCGCGGCAAAGCCGGCGGCTACGCCGTGCAGGGCATCGCCGGGTCCTTCGTGGTGAAGATGGTGGGCTCCTACACCAACGTCGTCGGGCTGCCACTCTACGAGACCACCACGCTGCTCGGCGGCGAGGGCTTTCCGATCCGCTTCGGCTGGCTCAACGCCACCACCGCGGTGTGAGCCGGCAAGCCGCTGCGGCGAAAATCGCGAAAACAACCCCATGCACCGTAGGATGGCGCCACCGCATGCCGGCGCCCGTGGAACCCGTTTGCCGGCAGGCGCTTGAATCGCCCTACTGATGTAAGCTGCAACGACCATGAACGATCACGTCAAGCCGCCCGCCGCCCCGCTCAAAACCTGCCCGATCTGCGGCAAGCCGCAGTCAGAGGCCACCCGTCCGTTTTGCTCCTCGCGCTGCCGCGACGTCGACCTGAACCGCTGGCTGAAAGGCTCCTACGTTATCCCCGGCCGCGACGATGAAACCGACGACGTGGAATAGATGAATAATATCAAGATTTTGTCTTAGAGAGCGCTTCTCCGCCCGCCAGTCGCGAAAACCCCGCCCGGCCTTGTGCACAGCCGGGCCGCGCCCGGCGAAGCCTCTTGGCGAAGCCGGGTGGACAGGCCGCCCCGAGCCCACTATAAACCGCCCGCTCGATGGGCTTTGGCCCCTCTCTTGGAGCACGCCCAGGTAGCTCAGTTGGTAGAGCATGCGACTGAAAATCGCAGTGTCGGTGGTTCGATTCCGCCCCTGGGCACCATGCTTCGGTACCGTAGCGCAGCCACCCTCGACGGACGCTTCCTGACCGGCTGGGTCCAACTCAACGTCGACCAGCACGCCACGGCGGGGTTCGAGGACCGCCCCGGTCACGTCCGCTTCAATCGGCAATTTGCAGCCCAGCGGGCGCGCACTATTCCCGCTCATCCCTGCCGCGCAAACACGAAGTGCCCGACGTCGATCTTTCCGGCCCGAAAGCCCGCCTCGCAGTAGCACAGATAGTATTCCCACATTCGACGGAACGGCTCGTCGAATCCGAGCGAGGTCAGGTCGATCCAGGCCCGGCTGAAACCGTCACGCCACACCGAAATGGTCTTTGCGTAGTCCTGCCCGAACATGCGCTCGCGAATGACGGGCATCTCGAAGCGTTCGCCGAAGGAGCGCAGGATGTTGGCGGAGGGCAGCATCCCGCCCGGGAAGATATATCTCTGGATGAAGTCGACGCGCTGCCGATAGCTGCCGAAGAGCTCGTCGTGAACGGTGATGGCCTGGATGCCGGCGAGGCCGCCGGGCTTGAGCCTCTGCTTCAGCTGATTGAAATAGGCCGGCCAGAATTGCTCGCCGACGGCCTCGATCATCTCGATCGAGGCGATGCGGTCGAAATGGCCGTCCTGGTCGCGGTAGTCCTGCAATCGGACCTCGACCTTCTCGGCAAGACCGGCCTTGTGGATCCGGCGACGAGCAAAATCATGCTGCTCTTTGCTGATGGTGAGGGCGACGACGTTGGCGCCGTAAGTCTTGGCGGCGAATTCGGCGAAGCCGCCCCAACCGCATCCGATCTCGAGCACGCGCTGACCGGGCTGCAATTCGATCGCCTTCGCCAACTGCTCGTATTTGTGCTGTTGCGCGGCGGGAAGGTCGGCCGTCTCGGCCGAGAACAGAGCCGACGAATAGGTCATGCTGGAATCGAGCCACGATGCAAAGAACTCGTTTCCGAGATCGTAATGCGCATGGATATTGTGTCGCGATCCCTCCTTGCTGTTGCGGCGCAGGCGATGAACCGCCCGCCGGCATAGGCGAACCAGCATGTTCCCGGCGAAGGCGTTGTCCACCAGGTCCTCGTTGAGACAGAGCACGTAGAGAAGCTGGGCCAGATCGGGCGTGGCCCAGTCGCCTCGAATATAAGCCTCGGCCATGCCGATATCGCCGCCGATGACGAGGCTGCGCGCGAACCTGTAATTCTTCAGTTCGATTGAAGCCGACGGCCCCGCATGCTGGCCGCGCAACGTCACCATTCTCTGGTCGGGTAGATGCACATGCAGGGTACCGCACCGAAGTTGAGATGCAAGGCGCAGAGCCAGGCGGGCGAAGAACGGGACGCCGTCGAATCGAACGGCGGGATGGGTGGCTGCCAGGTCCATGGTTCAGATCTCGCGTTGTTTCAAACGAGGCACGTACGGAACACCTTTCAGCCACAGCCGCATTGCTTCCCAGTGAATGGCTGCGATGACCTTCAAAGTCAGGAAGGGCAGACCAAAGAGTGCCCCCAGCAGAGAGCGGTTCGTCAGAGCGCGGCGTCGTCCGCGGAATGCCGCCGCAAACATCGCGCCCTGCGTGCCGCTCTGCACGATCCGCACGCTCACATCCTCCTGCGGTGG
The DNA here is from genome assembly GCF_000296215.2 of Bradyrhizobium sp. CCGE-LA001. Lineage (NCBI taxonomy): Bacteria > Pseudomonadati > Pseudomonadota > Alphaproteobacteria > Hyphomicrobiales > Nitrobacteraceae > Bradyrhizobium > Bradyrhizobium sp. CCGE-LA001. The sequence goes on from NZ_CP013949.1 coordinate 908,607, forward strand.
AGAAACGCTGAAGCGGTAATGCGTATCCATCTCCATGAAGGGTGAAACGTAGAATGTCTTCGATTGGCTTTGGCGGACGATGGAGCCTGCGCTACCCTCTTGCACCGGCAGGATGTAGGAATGCATCTCACCGAAGGTGTTGCGGACCTCGTAGATCAGCAACGCGAGATTGCCGGACGCGCCATAGCAAAAGTAGATCGAGAGTGGATTGAACGCGTAACCGAAGACCCTGGGATAACAGAGCAGGAGAACGCGGCCTCCTGACAGGTCGATACCGCGTTCCGCCGCGAGTCGTCGGGCGTGTTGGCTGAGGTTCGTCCCTTTGCCGTCGCCGTGATCGCCTTCGTGAAAGCTGAAGGGCGCCGCGCGGTTGATGCCGAACAGCCACGACTGGCGATCGGCTTCCTTCATCCGGTCGAGGTCGATCAGCAGGCTCATCACGCGGTAGGTGAATCTGTGCTGCACGGGGCGCCATCGCGCGTGCATCACCTTTCCCCGATAGAGCGCGGCGGGCGCTGTCGCATCCTTCACTTCGGCTGTCTCGGTTCGGAGCATCGCCTTACTCGGCAGCCTCGGCCAGTGCCAGATCCCGTTGACGCCAGGGAAGGTCGGCGCCGAGGGCCTCGGCTACGGCGATGCCGGCCTGCAGCCCGTCCTCGTGAAAGCCATAGCCGGTCCAGGCGCCGCAGAACCAGGTGCGGCGACGGCCTTGAATCGCGGGCAGCCGCCGCTGCGCCGCGAATGCGGCCAAATCGTATTGCGGATGGGCGAAGGTGAATTTCCCGAATGTCAGATCGGCCGCCGGCTCGAACGGAGGGTTGAGGCTGACGAACAGCGGCTTGCGCTCGTCGATGCCCTGCAGCCGGTTCATCCAATAGGTGACCGCGACGTCGTTCAGGGCAGGCGTCTGCCGCGGCCAGCGCAGGAAGTTCCAGGAGGCCCAGGCCCGACGTCGCCGCGGCATGAGACTGGGATCACGGTGCAGATAAATGGTGTTCGGGGCATATCTGATCGCCTCGAGAATGGAACGCTCCTGGGCGTCGGCATCCGACAACGCCGCCAAGGCCTGATCGCTGTGACAAGCCATCACCACGGCATCGTAACTCTCCACCCCGCCGCGGCTGTCGCGCACAGTCACGCCATGTCCCGTTCGGTCGATCGAAGTCACCGCACAGCCTAGCCGAATGTTGTGCTTGAACGAAGCGGTTAGCTTGTCGACATAGTGTCGGCTGCCACCCCCCACGGTGCGCCAGCGCGGCCGGTCGAGATGCAGGAGCCGGTGGTTGTCGAAAAAGGCGACGAAGTTTTCGGCCGGAAACGACAGGATGTCGTCGGATGAGGACGACCAGATCGCCGCCCCCATCGGGCCGAGATAGTCGGAGAACAGGCGCGGGCCGAATGATCGCCGGCGCAGGTACTCGCCGAGGGTAAGGCCGTGCAGCCGGCCGGCGCGCAGATCCGCCACGCTCTGCTTGTTGAACCGCGCAACCTCCGCCAGCATGCGGAAATATGACGGGGATGCGAGGTTGCGGAATTGCGCGAACAGGCCGCAGACCGTTTGCAGGGCGCTATCGCCGCTACCGCGCCATTCGAACCGGCCGTGATCTGCGGACAGGGCGAAACTCATGCAGGTCTCGACGGTCTTCACACCGAGATGCGCGAACAGCGACGTCAATTGCGGGTAGTTGGTCTCGTTGAACACGATGAAGCCGACATCGACCTCAATGGGCTCGCCGTCATAGTCGATGCGAACGGTGTGGCTATGTCCCCCCGGCTGCAGCTCACGCTCGTAAACGGTCACTGCGTAACGTTTCGACAGGAGCCACGCCGCGGCATTGCCGGCAATTCCCGTCCCGATCACGGCCAAACGCATGCTTTTCGCCCCCACTACGGTACCGCTAGTACGGCCCTCGAAGCAACGATCAGGAAACGTCCGGCAAGAGGGCGCGGATCACCTCGCGCGAGCACAGCGCCGGGGCGAAACCGCAGCCCGGGGCACGACGTATAGACAAGCTCAATTGGGGTGAGGGCATGATCCTTCCGTACATTCAGGCGATCGGCTGCATGGCGCTGACCCTCTGTCTCTTGATGGGACTGGCCTGGGTCGTCCAGCAGCGCACCGGTAATTCCGGCTGGGTCGACGCGATCTGGTCCTATTCAAGCGGTCTGGTCGGCGCAGCCGCTGCCTTGTGGCCTCTCGACGGCGCCCTGCCGGCTCGCCAGGCGCTCGTTGCAGGGCTTGTGCTGCTCTGGTCGGTGAGGCTCGGCACGCACATTGCGCGTCGCTCTGCAGCCGGGGTCGACGATCCCAGATATGCGAACTATGCGCGCGAATGGGGAGCGGATGCCCCGCGCCGAATGTTCTTCTTCCTGCAATCACAGGCGCTGGTCTCGCTGCCGCTCCCCTTTGCGGTGTTCCTCGCGGCGCACACGCCGGCGCCAGAGCTGCGGCTGCAGGACTACATCGGGATCGTTATCATCCTGATTGCCGTCGCCGGCGAGGGCTTGGCGGATCGGCAGCTGCGGCGCTTCAAACGCGACCCGTCACGCAAGGGACAGGTCTGCGATGTCGGTCTGTGGCGCTGGTCGCGTCATCCCAATTATTTCTTCGAATGGCTGGGGTGGCTGGCTTACCCGATCATCGCGCTGTCATCAGGTTATGCCTGGGGTTGGGCCAGCCTGGCGGCCCCGGTGATCATGTACTGGATCCTGGTCCACGTGACGGGAATCCCCCCGCTTGAGCAGCAGATGCTGCGATCGCGCGGCGAGCGCTATCGTGCATATCAGGCGCGCACCAGCGTCTTCTTCCCATGGCCGGCGCGGCAGGCTCCGCGATAGCAGATGACGGCGCGGGAGGCGCATCGGCAGCAGCGGGCTCGGATCTCGTAAAGGGGCCCGAAGTGATCCGTTGCGGTTCGTGAAGCGTTAATCTGACGGGCGGCCGATGAGCCGAATGCAGAGCAACGAGACACACCGGCATGAATCTCTTCTTGACCTACCTTGCTGTAGCCGTGACCTTCGTTGCCGTCGACATGGTCTGGCTGACGATCATGGTCGACAAGCTGTATCGGCCGGTGCTCGGCGATATGTTGCGGGCCCAGCCCTACCTGCCAGCCGCAGCCGTATTCTACCTGTTGTATCCTCTCGGCTTGATCTGGTTTGCCGTGCTGCCGGCGCAGCAAGATGGCGGCGCGTTGCGCGCATTCACCTCCGGCCTGCTGCTCGGCTGCTTCACCTATGCGACCTACGATCTCACCAATCAGGCGACGCTGCGAAACTGGTCGACCGGATTGACCGTGGCGGACGTCTGCTGGGGATCATGTCTTGCCGGCGTCAGTGCCTGGATCGGATTCCTCGTCGCCCAAAAGCTGTCGCATTGAGCCGGCGCGCGACTGCGTCATCCGGGCGACCTCGCACCCGCATGCGTGTCGGCTCAGGTTTGCTTCCGGCCTTCGAGTTGTTCCAACGCCTCTCTCGTTTCCGCGATCTTGTCGGATAAGGAGATGAAGGCGCGTTGGGCCTGCAGCTTCGGCTCTTCCTGGAGCAGATAGCATGCGAGACCGACCAGTTGATCGCCCATGCGTTCCATGAGGGCGAGGAGCCGATCGATGCCGGCTATCGGCTCGTCGGCTGCGACGCGTTCGACCTCTCGCAAAATCGCCTCGAGCCTCGCGATCGCGGAAGCGAGCCTGTTGTCGCGACCTTGTTCGGGAAATTCAATAATCTCTGCGTCCATGCACGGGGTCTCGCCGGGATCAGGCTGCGGCCGCTGCGCTGAGGCAATCCTTGCGCATCGCCAAAATGGTCCGGTGCAGCCAGGTCTTGATGGTGCCGACCGGCACACCGAAGCGCCGCGACAGGCTCGCGCGGCTCTCGCCTTCGAGATAGGCCAAGGCGACCAGCCTGCGGCGATCTTCCGGCAAGCGGGCCAACGCGCCCTGGGCGATGGGTTCGGCGCTGGCATAGTCGAAATCTTCGGCCGGTGACGGCTCGTCTGCTGCCACCGTCAAAAGCGCTTCGTCGAATTCGACGCTGGGCTGCCGCCTGGTCCGCAGATGATCGATCGCCGTGTTCCGGACGATTGCGGACATCCAGGTCATGGCCGATGCCCGACCGCAATCGAACCGAGCGGCGTTGCGCCAGATCTTCAGGAAGCTGTCCTGCAGGATATCATCGACGTCGTGCGGCGCGGCGCCGATCGCCAGCGCAATCCGGCGCAGCCTGCCGCGTGTCAGAGCGTGAAGCTCTGCGAAGGCGCGTGCCTCGCCAGCGGAAACGCGTGCCAGCAGTTCGGGCAGCATCTGGATCCGCGCCTGATTGACCGGGCTCGAACAGGCCATGTCCTGTCTCCCATGCGTTTGCTTACGAAACGCTCCGGACGCAGGCCCGGATCACCCAAAGGGAGAAAGACCAAGCAGGATCAGAGTCGCACGAAGGGCCCGATCAATCGGCCGAGGAAGCCGTTCATGCGCAGGTCGCCCGTCATCGCGACCAGGCAGAGGCAAGGACCTTCGTTGCCGACGATGGGGCGATGTTCGACCTCGTCGTCGCCATAGTCGAAATCACCGGGACCAAAGTGCCCGCCCTCATGGCTGAAGCTGCCCTCGAGCACGAGCGTCAGCTCGGTGCCGGTGTGAGTGTGCTCGAGCATGCGCGAGCCCGGCGCTGACCGAAGCAGGAAGGCACGCGCTTGGCCCTGACCAGATAGCTCGATTGGTCGCAGGCTGAGACCGGGCGCGACCCGCCGGCGCTTGCCGATGCGATACTTTCGCAAGGCCGGCGGAACATCGTCATCGGTGTCGGACGCCAGGGCAGGCGCGACTGCCTCCTTCGGGGCTTCGTGAATGCGTGACATCACACGGTCGAACGCATCTGTTGCGATCGGCACCGGTGCGACATCCTCCAGCGCGGCGCCTGCGAGCTGCTCGATGGCCTGCACGAAGCGGGTGCAGCGCGGGCAGCCGGCGACATGCACCCCCACGACCAGCTGATGGGCCTCTTCAAGCTTGCCGGCCGCGAAATCGGCCAGAAGATCTTCCGGCGGATGATGGCTGATCGTCATGCTTCTTCGTCCAAAATGTCTCGCAACCGGTTCATCGCCAACCTGATCCTTGACTTGACCGTTCCTAGCGGAATTCCCAGTGCGCGCGCGATTTCCGGGTGTGGCCTTTCCTCGATGAACGACAGCCTCACCACCAAGGATTGCTCTGCCGAGAGTTGCTGAATGGCCGACGCGATCCGCGCCGCATCCTGCCCGCGTGAAATCAGGATGTCGGCCGGCTCGGCTTGATCCGGCGCATCGGGCAGTTCGAGGCCGGTTTCCAGCCGATCCGCCCGCATCCTGCGGCGGAACAAGTCGATCCGCAGATTGCGCGCGATCGTGAAGATCCAGGCCGCCGCGCCGGCTGTCGCCGGATCGAACTGGTGCGCCTTCCGCCACACGGCGATCATGGTGCTTTGGGCGATCTCTTCCGCCTCCTCGGCGTTGCAACCTGCTTTGAGCATCAGGCCCTTGATGCGGGGCGCGAAATGCTCAAACAGTCGCTTGAAAGCCTCCCGGTCACCGCCAGAGGCGACGCGTCCGATCAAATCAGCCCAGTCCACCGTTGCCTTCGGCCCTTTGCTCGCACCAATCGACAGCCGCGTCGTCACCCTCCGGGGCAAACCGGCCTCGGCCCGGATTGGCATCTTCAAAGCCCGGATAGCAGCGATCATAGCGCCTCGACAAGCGACCTCTCGGACTGACAACGACCGGGGCGGGGCGCTGGATCACTGCGGAACCCGCATTGTTGGGCGTCCAGATCGTCTGTCGGCATAGCGATCCGGTTTGGCATCCGGCTTGCTCAGTCTCGACCAAATCCGGCCTCGGCGGAGAGGCCCGTTTCAGGTTGAGGCAAGCGATGCAAGACATGTCCCGTTCTGGTACTGCCGGCGAGCTCCGGCTCGATGCGTTGATCGCCGATCTTTGGTGGCGCGTTCGGCTCATCAATACCGACATTCTCGAAGAGGAAGCCAAAGCCGGGGTGTTCGACGCCAGTCAACCGACATATCCGCTGCTCGCGCTGAATCTTCGCGCGCGACGCGACAATCTGGTGTCGACGATCGGCGTGCTCGAGCAGCGCGCGAGATCGATGTCGGAAGCGGCCTGAAGACGGTCCTGGTCGCTGGACGCGCTACGTCGCGCCGGGGTCCATTCGCAATTGTGAGACTTGCGCGCGAGTCGCAGACGCGCCTCCGTGCTATGGCTGCTCCTCGCAAATCTTGCGCGAGGACACCATGCTTCCCCTTCCTGCCGACATCTTCACCGAGCCCGAGGACGTCTCGCCCGACGGCCTTGCCAATCTCGGCCCGCTTCGCGGTCTGGCCGGCAGCTGGCAGGCAAACAAGGGTATCGACGTCAATCCGAAGGCGGAGGGACCGGAGCGGCGCACCTTCATCGAGCGCATCCGTATGGACCCGATCGATCCGCAGGCCAACGGGCCGCAGCTGTTCTACGGGCTGCGCTATCACATCCACATCAACACACCCGAAGAGGACATCACCTTCCACGATCAGGTCGGCTATTGGCTGTGGGAGCCGGCGACCGGTCTGATCATGCAGACGCTGGCGATCCCGCGGGGGCAGGTGCTGCTCGCCTCCGGCAAGGCCGGGCCGGACGACAGGACGATCTCCGTTAGCGCGAACCGCGGCGAGACCGCTTACGGGATCTGCTCGACCGATTTCCTGGAGCAGGCTTTCCGCACCGATTCCTATCGCTGCGACATCAGCTTCAACGACGACGGCAGCTGGACCTATCTGATCCAGACCGAGTTGTTCGTGCGCGGCGCGCCGTTCAATCACCGCGACACCAACACGCTCGAGCTGGTCGCACCGCCAAAGCTCAATCCGCTGGCGGTGATCGTGAACGATCGCGCCAAGGCCGGTGGGTCGGGGGCTTGAGATTCGGAGAAGCACATGAAGCCTTACGTCGTTTGTCTCATGCATTCGAGCCTGGACGGCCGCACCCATCCCAGCCGCTGGCGTCCGAAGGGTGCGGGCACGGACTGGTTCGAGAAGATCCATGACGAACTCGGCGGCGATGCCTGGGTGATCGGCCGCGTCACCGGCTCCGAATTCGCCAAGGGCAAGCCGTATCCGACCGAAACGCCTCAAAAATTTCCGCGCGAAAATTGGCTGGCGCGGCGTGGTGCGAAGACCTATGGCGTCGTGCTCGATGCGCAGGGCAAGATCGGCTGGGGCCGCTCCGACATCGGCGGCGATCCGATCGTCTTCGTGCTCACCGAAAGCGTGCCGGATTCGCATCTCGCGGGGCTCCGCGGCGAAGGCGTGTCCTACATTTTCGCCGGCAAGTCCGAGATCGATCTGGCGCTCACGCTGGACATCCTCAGCCGCGAGCTCGGCGTGAAGCGCCTGCTGGTGGAGGGCGGCGGCGTTGCCAATGGCGCGTTCCTGCGCGCCGGCCTCATCGATGAATTCAATCTGATCCTCAGCCCCGCCATCGACGGCGCGAAGGGTGCACCCTTCGTGTTCGAATCGACGGAAGCGGACAGCGACAAGCGTGCGCCGCTCACGGCGATGACGCTGGAGAGCACGCGTCAGCTCGGCGGCGGTGTCCTCTTGCTGCGCTATCTGATCCAGAACGAGCCGCAAGCCGGGGCCAGTTGAGCGCCGGCATGTCGCAACAATCGGAGCACATCGTCATTGTCGGCGCCGGCGCCGCCGGGCTGATGGCGGCACGGGAGCTGGCGCGTACGGGCCGCCGCGTGACCATCCTGGAGGCGCGCGAGCGCTGCGGCGGGCGCATCCATCCGCTGCCGGTCTCGCAGTTCGGCTACCCCGCCGATGGCGGCGCCGAGTTCGTCCATGGCGAGGCGCCGATCACGCGGGCCTTGCTGCGCGAGGCCGGGCTGCCTCTTCAGGAGATCGCAGGCACACAGTGGAGCTTTGACGGCGCAGGCCTGTCGCATGCAAACCGGCACGACCCGCATGAGGCAGCGCTGCACGCCTTGCTTCGGGACTTGAAGGACGATCTCGCCGTCGCCGATTTCCTGCGCCGCCATTTTGCCGGCGTGGAGTATGCGCAGCTACGGTATTCGATCGAGCGCATGGTCGAGGGCTATGATGCTGCAGACCCCGAGCACGCCTCGACGCTGGCGCTGCGCGAGGAGTGGATGGACGGCGGTCACGCGCCGCAGGCCCGCATCGAGGGCGGCTATGGCGCGCTGATCGACTTTCTGGCGGCCGAGTGCCACAGCCTCGGCGTTGCGATCCGGCTCGGTTGCACAGTGTCGGCGATCGAGGAGGAAGGCGGATCCGTGGTCGTTCGCTGCGCACGCGGCGATGCGCATCCATGCGACCGCGTCGTCTTGACCGTGCCACTGCCGCTGCTGCGTGAGATCGCGCTGCCGGCAGATGCGCGCGCGAAGCTCATTGCAGCCGACGACATCGGCTTCGGCAACGTCATCAAGATTCTGCTCCGCTTCACGCGACCATGGTGGCGCGACCACGGCGAAGATCTCGCCGACATGACCTTCCTGCTCTCGGAGGAGACGATTCCAGTGTGGTGGACGCGATATCCGGATCAGCACCCGGTGCTGACCGGCTGGTTCGGGGGGCCGCGGACGGCGGAACTGTCGCATCTCGATCAGCAAGAACTGATCGCGGCCGGGCTCGATACGCTCGCCGCCATCTTCAAGATACCGCGCGAGGTCATTGCACGTGACCTCATGGCGTCGGCGGCAATCAATTGGATGCACGATTCCTTCGCCCGCGGCGCCTATTCCTGGGCAACACCACGTACGCGGCAGGCGCAGGCGACGCTATCGCGCTCCGACGGGATGGTTCTGTTTTCCGGAGAGGCGCTCTATCGCGGCCGTGACATGGGCACGGTTGAAGCGGCGCTGGCGAGCGGCCTCGCGACGGCGGAGCTAATTCTGAGGTGATGAGAAAAAGGCCCGCATCTCTGCGGGCCTCCTGTGTGTGGACTGCGTCTGGCTTACCAGCGTCCGCCGCCGAAGCTGAAGGTCACGCCGGGACCACCGCCGTAATATCCGTACGGACCACCGCCGTAATAGCCGTGGTGGCGCGGGTAATAACCATAGCTCCGATAATAGGGCCGGTAGTGGCTGTGATGGTGCCGCCAGTGATGGCGGTGACCACGCCAATGATGATGCCTCCGGTGCGCGCTGATGTCTGTGGTCTGGCTTTCCTGCGCGGTTTGCTTCGCGCTGGAACCACCGGCCGCGTTCGCCGCAGAGCCACCGGCAAGCGCCGCAGCACCGACGGCCATCGCGACAAAGAGATACTTCATGTCATCACTCCAGTTGAATGTCGTGTGACAACAGATGAGCATCCCGCGCGTTCCGGCCAGTGCGGGCGTCGAAACGACGCAGCACTAAGGTAGTGTGAGTGATGCATTAACGATAGTTTACAATGGTTCCCCTTGCGGAGCGCTGCCGCGTCGTCGCCATGAGTTCGTCCCGAATGAGGCGGCGACAAACCGCTTTTCGGGATCTTCGCGACGCTGGAAAAAGCGCTCGCCTGACCCTGGGCTCGCCGAGGCGACGTTGCGGGCAACCGCGCTCCGCAGCTATCGCTGCGCTGCCAGCGGCAGGCTGACGTGGAAGACGGCGCCCCCGGACGGCACGTTCTCAGCCCAGATGCGCCCCCCATGTGTTTCGATGATGGTGCGTGCGATCGAAAGGCCTATGCCCATGCCTTGCGCCTTGGTCGTGAAGAACGGCTTGAATATCTCGGTCGTCTTCTCCGCCAGGATACCATCGCCGGCGTCGGCGATGGAGAGATGGGCTCGATTGCCCTCGACGAGGCTGGTGCGGCCGAGGACGCGGCGTCGATCGGCCGGAAGATGGGCCACAGCATCCATGCCGTTTACGACAAGATTTAGGATGGCCTGTTGCAGCTGTACCTTGTCGCCTTTGACGCGGATGTCCGAGGAGGAAGCCTCGGTCGCGAGTTCGACCTTGCGGGCCACGGCCTGCACGGAAAGGAATTGAAACACCTCCCGGACCGTCACATTGAAGTCGAGCTCGCGCGGCTCGGTCTGCTCCTTCTTCAGGAAAGAACGCAGCCAATTGATGACCTCGCTTGCTCGCTGATCATCGCGGCGAATATGGTCTAGTATGTCCCTGAGCTCGCCTAGGTCGGGAGATGGATGCTGGAGCGCCTGTGCGCCGGCCTCGGCATTGATCATTATCGCGGCGAGCGGCTGGCTCAGCTCGTGTGCGATCGAGGCCGACATCTGCCCCGCAGTCGCGCGGCGATTCATGTGGGCGAGCTCCGACATGCGCTGGCCTGCCTCGACCTGCGCCAGGAAGCGCAGCCTGCGCTCGCGCAACAGAGTGGCGATCATCAGCGCCTGTACGAGCATCACGCTGCCCGCGATTGTGGTGTGCCAGTAGTAGCGCTCCCAGAAGCTCAGCTCGCGGAAGCGCACCTGGCTGCCAGCGGGCAGATTGGCTTCGTCGACGTTCCAGCGCTTCAGTTGACGCCCATCGAAGATCGGCTTCACGTTGTCCCCATTGAAGGGCGGGATGCTCGAGGGCGCTTCGCCGCCGAGAACGCGCATCGCTACTTCGCCGGCTTCCCGTCCGATGCTGTCGGGTAGCAGCAGGAAGCCTCCCACTCCCGAGCGTCCGAGAAAGGTATCGGAGGTGATGACGATCGGGCGGTTCGCGCTTTCGGCGACGCGTGCGAGTGCCGCAGCCGGAGAATAATAGGTGCCTTCGCCGTCGGAATACATCGCCGAAGTCAGGATCGCAGAGCGGGCGGGCAGGCTGGCGACTTGCTTGCGAACCTCGCGCAACGGCGCATCGGACAGATCGGTGACTTCGAGACCGGGCATTGCGGCCGCGAAATCCTGCTTCCATTGTCCGTAGACCAGCGGATTCTTCCAGGCGCCACCGACGAGGACGACGTGGGTCAAGTCGGGAACGATCGCGCGCGCCGCAGTCAGGAGATGTGTTGGCCTCACTCTGGCGAAGATGGCCGTCGTGTCCGGCAGAAACAGCGCGCGCGTCTCGGGCAGATCAGGCACGAATCCGTAGACGACAGGAGCAGTGGGCCAAATCTCCTGCTTCCGCGTCTGAAGGAATTTCGCCGATGCAACGCCGATCGAAACGATGACGTCGATCTGACGCTGCGCATATTTGGACTTGAGGTGACCGACGAGGCTTTCTTCGTAGTCCGGTCCTGGAAAGCGGGCGAGATCGAGGCTCTCGCCGTAGATCACGGTGGGGAACTTGCCGTTCTGCTTCGCTGCAGCGCTGATGCCGGTAAAGATCTCCAGATAGAACGGCGAGCGAAAATCGGCTTCTTCGAGCACGAGAATCGAGCGTTGCCGCGGCCCGTCGGCCGCTATGCATTGATGCGAGAGATTGACGAACAGGCAGACGATGAGGATGCGTGTGAGGCCGCTGAGGATGCGCATACTTCCTGGCCCCGCCTCCGCTTGCAATCGGGCTCCTCAGTGAGGATGCACGCGAGAGCATACTAGGCCGACCTGGAGTTTCAACGGATGGATGCGCGCGCTCTCCGAGGCGCGGAAGGCGGCTACTTGAACGGATCCTGGATCGACGGCAGCGATTGGCGGATGCGGCGCACGCTGACCGGGGTGCCGTCGGAGACGAACAAGAGCTCGTATTTGCGGCCCTCGCTGTCGGTTGCCGAGCAGGCGACGTCGTTCACCTTCCTGGCGGCGAAATTGCCGGTCTGGCGGCAGACACCGGTCGAGGTCTGCTCCGCCGGCACCGGCAGGCCGTCGACCTTGGGTCGGTCCTTGGAGTTGAGCAGCATCCGGTCGATCGGCAGCTCATAGGAATTGTCGTCGGCGCGCTTGCCGTTCTCGCCGGAGAACGACACGACGTGGTTGGCGTCGGCGGGATTGTCGACCGCGACTGCGAAATTGACCCGGCCCTTGTCGCCATGGGCGTAGGCCACCGTCTTGCAGGCATAGGTGCGCCCGGCGACCTTGAGCGTCTTGCAATGGCCGGACATCAGCGCCAGCAGATCGATGAAGCCGCTCTGCTGCGCCGGAGGATTGTTGACGGGAATCGGAGCAGAAGGCTCGGCAAAACAAGGGCTTGCGAAGGCGATGAGGGTTGCGGCCAGAACCGGTCGGCGGAGGCGCATCGTCAGGCTCGCATGCCAGGGGGCGACGGACACGGGAAAGTTCCGCCCGATAGCCATTGAACCGCAAATTCGTTGCGATCCCGTTTGTTTTGCCAACCCAGACCGAAATACCACCGCGTCACCCGCTGGCGATTCGCGACCGCCTCAATCGTCCTGGCCCGCACATGCCGTCAGGCCGATGTTTTTTTCGTGGCAGAGCCTAGACTAGCCCATCGCGGCCTGCCAGCGCCTATCCCGCAGGGAGGGCCGGCGATGCAAGCGGGCCTCCAGCAGGCCGCGGGCTAGAGGCAGCTCGCCGCTGCGCATGAGGGCGACGATATAGGTGTCCTCGATCAGCTCGCGCTGGGCGTGACTGCCGCCGATGCGCACGACGTCGGTGAGAACCGGCGCGAGCATCTGCACGCAGGCCGCGTAATCCTCATCCGCGAAGGCCAGAAGCGCGCGGCAGATCGCTGGCACCACCTCCCCGGCCGGCAGCTTGCCGTCCGCCAGCCGCTGTTCGATCACCGCGAGGCGCGCGGCTAGGGCCTCGTGGTTCTGTGTTGCGGCAGCAAACAGCGCCATGTGGACGTCGGCGAACGGCAGGCCGGATCTCGGGAATAGTTTTTGCGCAGCGGCGTCGGCATCGCGCCAGAGCGCATCTGGCACGGCGTGGCCGTAGGCCGACAGGCGCCACAGCAGCGAGGCGCCGTCGGTGACGATGTTGAGCGGCGGCGCCTGCGTAGCCGACGGCTGGAGCACGTCGGCATAGATCGAAAGCGCCCGCGCCGCATCGTCCTGTTCGAGCGCGCCGAGGGCCTGGTGCCAGCGGATATGGCCGTGCAAGATTCCGGCGCGGTCGTAACCGGGGATCCAGTCGTCGACGAGGCGATCGGCCGCCTCGATCGAGCCGTCCTCGAACATCGCATGCAGCACGGCGTGCGCGGCATGGGCATTGGCGCGGCGCAGATTGAATCCGCGCTCGGTCACGCCGCGGCCGCGCGCGACGTCGCCATTCTCCGTCATCGCCCAGCCATACATGGTGAGGAACCACCAATCCTCGCCATAGTCTTGCGCGACGCGCTCGCATAGCTCGTGCCGCGCGCGGTCGTGATCGGCCATGCCGGAGAAGGCGAACAGGCCGAAGGCGCCGAGCGGCAGCGACAGCACCACCGCATCGCGCGGCCATGCCTCGACATGCTGGCGCATCGCCGCAATCGCCTCGGGCAGCCGTGCTTCGATCGCCAGCGCCAGCGTCTCGACATGCGAGCGCTCGCGCTCGGTGCCGCGCTTTGCGACGAGTTCGCGCGCGAGCATCGCTTTGCTGCGCGCGAGGTCGCCCTGCTGGTAGAAGGCGTGCACGCGGGCGCGGGCGATATGGGCCAGCGCGAAATCCGGATCGATTGCAATCGCCCGCTCCAGCGCCTCCGCCGTGCCGGTCCACCCCGCGAGCATGAGATCGACGCCGTCACGATAGCTGAATGCTGCCTCGTGCGACGAGGTGGAGAGCGGCAGTCCCAAACGATCTTCGAGCGGCATGGCCGTTTCCTCGGTTCACGCCGTCCGCGCGCGGCGTCCTTCGATCGGGTAGGCCGGGTCGTTATAACCCGGCGTCGACGGATGGCCCGGCACGACCAGGCGATCGATGATTGCTTCGTCATCCGCAGTGAAGCGGTAGTCGAGCGCGCGGATGTAGTCGTCCCACTGCTCTTCCGTCCGGGGGCCGGCGATGATGGAGGTCACGAACGCGGAGTTCAGCACCCAGGCGACCGCGAACTGTCCGGCGGTGATGCCTCTCTTCTCGGCGTGAGCCTTGATCTCCTGCGCGAGCTGAAGCGATTCCGGCCGCCATTCGGTCTGCATCATGCGGGTGTCGTTGCGACCCGCGCGCGTGTCCTTGTCCGGCGCGGCGTCAGGCTTATACTTGCCGGTGAGCACGCCGCGCGCCAGCGGGCTGTAGGGCACGATACCGAGACCATAGTAAGAGCAGGCCGGAAAATGCTCGACCTCGGGCATGCGGTTCATCGCGTTGTAATAGGGCTGGCTCACCGCGGGCCGGTCGATGCCGAGCCGGTCGCAGATATTGCAGATCTCGGCGACGCGCCATGCGCGGTAGTTCGAGACGCCGAAATAGCGCACCTTGCCGGCGCGGATCAAATCGCCCATCGCGCGCACCGTCTCCTCCAGCGGCGTCGCATGATCCTCCTTGTGCAGATAGTAGACGTCGATGTGGTCGGTGCCGAGCCGCGTCAGGCTCTCGTCCGCGGCCTGCAACACCCAGCGCCGCGACAGCCCGCCGCGATTGGGATCGTCACCCATGGGATTGGCGAGTTTTGTCGCGAGCACCCAGGCGTCACGGTTGCTGGCAATGGCGCGGCCGACGACCTCTTCGGAGGCACCCTTTGAATAGGCATCCGCCGTATCGATGAAATTGATGCCGGCATCGCGTGCCTTCGCGATAATCCGATTGGACGCGGCTTCGTCAGTCGGCCCGCCGAACATCATGGTGCCTAGACAAATCGGCGACACTTTCAGGCCGCTGCGGCCGAGCTGGCGGTATTGCATGGGCGGATCCTCACTATCGGAGGCGGCAGCATAGCCGCCTCATTCCGTCATTGCGAGCGTAGCGACAACCTGACCGCGCGCCTATCCCGGCCCCTTCAGGATCTTGAACACGCCATTCGCCATCACGATGCAGCGATCATCCACCGTCACCTCGGTGCTCATGAAGATCAGGCTGCGGGTCGAGCGGACCACGCGCGGGCGGGAGATCAGGATGTCGCCGATCTGTCCGGCCTCGACGAAATGGGTATCGAGCTGCACCGTCGCCAAGTACTCCTTGCCGGAGACGTAGCGGGCGGACATGCCGCAGGTGCGATCGGCGAAGGTCATCATCACGCCGCCCTGGACCATGCCGCGGCGATTGTGGTGCTTCTCTTCGGTGGCAAGCGCGAACTCGTAATGGCCGTCGACCTTGCGCTCCCACAAGGGACCGATCAGGTGCAGGAAGCCCGTGGTCTCCAGGATGCTCCAGCCGTCTGATTTCAGCCTTGCGGCGGTCTTGCTCGTCATCTCGTCGTCCATTCCTGCTTGCGTACTCATTTCATCGAGGCCGGACGTGGTGTAGTCAAGCATCATGAGACCGTTCGACGATGCCACACGGCGGAATATCGCTGATGCGTGCGCCGCCTTCGCGCGCTTGCCTGAGCAGGATGCGCCGTCGCCATTGAAGCGCGCCGCGGTGGCGGTTGCACTGACAGCAGGAGAGGGCGACGAGACCGCGCTGCTGCTCACGCTGCGCGCGTCGCATTTGCGGGCCCATCGCGGCCAATGGGCCTTGCCGGGCGGACGCTGCGATGCCGGCGAGACGCCGATCGAGGCCGCGCTGCGCGAGCTCGACGAGGAGCTCGGACTTCGCCTCACCAGCGCGGACGTGCTCGGCACGCTCGACGATTATCCGACGCGCTCGGGCTATCTGATCACACCCGTCGTGGTCTGGGCTTCGAACAGCGCCGCGGTCGAGCCGAACCCGGACGAGGTCGCCTCCGTCCATCGCATCGCGCTCACCACGATCGAGCGCGAGGACGCTTTCGACTTCATCGCGATCCCCGAAAGCGCGCGACGCGTGATCCGCTTCCATCACCAGATGAGCCTGATCCACGCGCCGACGGCGGCCCTGATCTACCAGTTCCGCGAGGTGCTGGCGGGCCGGCACACCCGCGTCACCGAGCTGGAACAGCCAGTTTTCGCCTGGAAATGACATGGTAAACGGCGCGTTAACGTGACGGTTACCGGATGCCTGCTAAGACGGCATCATGCATCATTCGATTCGACATCGCCTTGCGCTGGTTCCACTCGCGCTCGTCCTGCTCGCGCCCGCCGCGCGGGGCCGTGAGGCCGACGCGCTGCCGCCGGCCGTCCGCAATGCCAATGCCCAGCTGCTGTCGCAGTTCTTCGCGCAAGGCGGAGCCTCGCCTGCCGTGCTCGAATATCGCCGCAAGCTGGCGGAATATCAGGCGGCGCGCGCGGCCTTCGACGCCGAGGCCGGCGCCTATTGGAGCCAGATCTCCGAGAAGCGTCGCGGCCGCAACGCCAAGCGCCGCAGCGGGCAGCAGATCACCCTCGACGACTACGTGCTGGAGCATCCGCCGCTCTACAACGGGCCGAAGCGGCCGGTGAACCCGGAGCCGGAGGAAACGCCGGACCGTCCCGCGAGGAAGCCCATCCCCGTCGTCGCCGATTTCCTGCGCGCGGCGCAGGAGCTCTACCAGTTCACGCCGCAGCGTCCCTCCAGCGAGGTCGAATTCAAGCGCGCCTATGCGCGCTATGCGCTGGCCAACGGCCTGACGCGCGAGCAGGCGGTGCGGGTCTATTCGTTCGAGACCGGCGGCACCGGCACGTATGACGTGCAGGCGGGAATCGAGCACGGCGGCAAGCGCGCGATCTCCACCGCGATGGGTTACAACCAGCTCCTGACCACCAACAGCGTCGAGCTGCTTGCCGAGCAGGGCCATGAATTGATCCATGCGCTGTCGGAGAAGGTGGCGCGAACGTCGGGGCCGGCGCGACATGCGCTCGAGCACAAGTTCGCTGTCCTGAAGAAGATGGTCGCGCACGCCAAGTCGGTGCCCGATACCTGGTCGGAGCACGAGAAGATGGGCGCCACCCCGCAGGGTTGGGCCATGCATGCGATGGTGCTCGACGTCGACATCGGCCCGATGCTGCAGACCCACAAGCTGCTGACTTCAGTGCATTTCGCCCGGGCCAAGGGATACTCGCGCCCGCTCTCGGCGGCCGAGCTCGAGATGATGAACCTCACGGGCGATGGCACCGGCCTCGACATGGTGACGATGCCGCAGGCAATGCGCGAGCGGGTGCCGACCTCGAACTTCTTCCAGCGCGGCGGCTACGAGCGCAACCCGGTCGCGATCCGCCACAACACGGTGGCGAAGCTGCTCGCCGTGACGGATGAGCGGATGGACGTGAACAGCGGCAAGCCCGGCGCGAAGGAGCTGGCGGGGGCGTTCTAAGATCGCTCGCTCTTGCCGCATCTTCCGCTGTCATGCCCCGCGAAGGCGGGGCATCCAGTACGCCGCGGGCTCTCGGTTCATCACTGCGGCCTCTGGAATACTGGATCGTCCGCCTTCGCGGACGATGACACCGAGTAAGTGGCGGCGCCGACGCTCGCCCCTACCGGCTACTGATCAGGCCCGAACTTGAACTTGCCGTCGCCTTCGAGATAGGGGCCGGTGCGCATATAGAGCTGGCCATTGTGGCCGATGAAGAACAGCGTGCCCTTCGGCACTTTCTTGGCGCCCTTGAGCAGCTCGCCGGCATTGCTGGTGCCCATCTTGTAGGAGTAGGTCTTGCCCTCCTTGTCATAGGCATAGCCCATGTCGGACTTGAGGTCCCACGGCGTTGCCGGGGCTTGCGCCAATGCGGGCGCGGCAAAGGTGCTGAGCGCGGCTGCGATTGCAAATGATTTGGTTGAAAATGCCGTCATTCCCATCCTCCCACGGTCGGGACATCCAGACTTGAACAAATCACGAACGGCATTTCAAGGTCAATTCGCGAAAGCGCCGCAGCGCATCACACCTTGCCCAGCAGTTTGTGATTTTCCCTTCGTCCCCTCGCGACTATGTTCCGCTTTCCGTCTAGAACGCAACTCGACAAAATTTGGGGTAGGGATGATTCGGATGCGCCATGTGATTAAACTCTGCTGGGCTGCTGCCTTGTCGCTGACGGCGCTGGCGCCGGCCGCGCGTGCCGATGATTACCAGCTCAGCCACAACCAACGCATCGCGTGCAGCCGCGGCCTTGCTCCGGGCAAGCTGAACACCGCGACCTGCAAGTCCTACACCTATCTTTTCAACACCAAGACCTCGGAATATTTCCGCTGCCAGGTCTCGCTGGCGCTGACCCGCGACAACAAGGAAGTCATCAACGTCCAGACCGACGGCGGTTGCACCAAGAAGCCGCGTATCTTCGAGACCGACGGCAAATATGATTTCGACGCCACCGAGACCGAGCCGCCGAACACCAACTCGTTCTTCGGCCCCGGCGGCTATTCAGTCTGGGCCGCCGACGTGGGCGCGCAGAAGGTGCGCGGCTGCATCATCATCTCCTCGGGCCTCGGCTCCGACATCTCCAAGTGCCTGGACATGACCTTCCAGTGAGGGGGCGCCCACCGCGCCACCTCGCCGCACCGTGCGGTTCCCAAAAGTCGAGCCGGAACGGCCATTTACCGCAGTCCTGTTTTGCCTTTTGGATGGGTTGACCCGGTCCCCGCATCCGGCCAATTTCCCCGCCGGTTTGGGGAGTACAACAACCATGAAACGGACGTTCTTCGGCGTGGCCGCGGCTCTTGCTCTGGCGGCGTCGGCGCCTTGCGCACATGCGCAATCCTTTATCAACGTGCTGACCGGCGGCACCTCCGGCGTCTACTATCCGCTCGGGGTCGCGATCGGAAAGATCTACGGCGACAAAATTCCGAACGTGAAGACGCAGGTGCAGGCCACCAAGGCGTCGGTCGAGAACCTGATCCTGCTGCAGCAGGGTCGCGGCGAGCTGGCGTTCACGCTGGGTGACTCGCTGAAAGCGGCTTGGGACGGCGAGGAGGAGGCGGGCTTCAAGACCAAGCTCGACAAGCTGCGCACGATCGGCGCGATCTATCCGAACTACATCCAGATCGTCGCGACCGCCGAGAGCGGCATCAAGACCCTGGCCGATCTCAAGGGCAAGAGCCTGTCGGTCGGCGCGCCGAAGTCGGGCACGGAGCTGAATTCCCGCGCGATCCTGGCCGCCGCCGGCATGAGCTACAAGGACCTCGGCAAGGTCGAATATCTGCCCTTCGCCGAATCCGTCGACCTCATGAAGAACCGTCAGCTCAATGCGACGCTGCAATCGGCCGGGCTCGGCGTCGCCTCGCTGAAGGATCTATCGACTTCGAGCCCGATCACGGTGGTGTCGGTGCCGAAGGAGACGGTGGACAAGATCGGCCCTCCCTTCGTCTCGGCGATCATTCCGGCCAATACCTATACCGGGCAAGACAAGGACGTGCCGACCGCGGCGGTGATCAACTACCTCGTAACCAGCTCGGCAGTTTCGGACGATCTCGCCTATCAGATGACCAAGCTGGTGTTCGAGTCGCTGCCGGAATTGCAGAATGCGCACGCGGCCGGCAAAGAGATCAAGCTCGAGACGGCGGCCACCGGCAGCCCGGTTCCGCTGCACCCCGGCGCGATCCGCTATTACAAGGAAAAAGGGCTGATCAAGTAGGATCGGCTCTCTCGCTATCGGACGTCATGGCCGGGCTTGTCCCGGCCATCCACGTTCTGGGCTGGGCGAGAAAGATCGTGGATGCCCGGGACAAGCTCGGGCATGACGGTCTGAAAACGCTATGCCAAATGATATTGCGCTGGACGGTTGGGGACGAATTGAGATGCTGGAAAAGGCAGAGGGCACACAAGCTGCGCCCGAGAAGGTCAAAGTTGAGTTCGACAATTTCGAGCACGGCTTTCCCGAAGGCTTCGGTCCCGGCTGGTGGGGGCAGCTTGCCTACTGGATCGGCATCGCGTTCGCGACCTTCCAGCTCTATGTCGCCGCCTTCAATTATCTGCCGAGCCAGGTGGTGCGCGGCGTCCATGTCGGCTTCCTCGTCCTGCTCACCTTCGGCCTGATCGCCAATTTCACGGCCAAGAGCGCTGCCGGTCGCGCGCTCGGCTGGGTGATCGGCGGCGCCGGTTTCTTCTGCGGGCTCTACCAGTGGATATTCTATGCCGACCTGATCGCCCGCGACGGCGATCCGACCCGGCTCGATCTCGTGGTCGGCACGCTGCTCGCGGTGCTGATCTTCGAGGGCACGCGGCGGCTGATGGGTGCGGCGCTGCCGCTGATGTGCGGCGCGTGTCTGGTCTACTGGTTCTTCGGTCAGTACCTGCCGTCGCCGCTCAACCATCGCGGCTACGACTTCGACCAGATCGTCACGCATCTGTCGTTCGGCACCGAGGGCTTCTACGGCGTGCCGATCTACGTCTCGGCGACTTACATCTTCCTGTTCATCCTGTTTGGCTCGTTCCTGGAACGTGCCGGCATGATCCAGCTCTTCACCGACGTCTCGCTGGGCCTGTTCGGCCGCACCCGCGGCGGCCCGGCCAAGGTCGCGGTGTTCGCCTCGGGCATGATGGGCACGATCTCTGGCTCGGGTGTCGCCAATGTCGTCACCGTCGGCCAGTTCACGATTCCCCTGATGATCAGGTTCGGCTATCGCCGCGCGTTCGCGGCGGGCGTCGAGGCCACCGCCTCGATGGGGGGCCAGATCATGCCGCCGGTGATGGGCGCGGTCGCCTTCATCATGGCGGAGACGCTCGGCGTCCAATATTCGGAGATCGTCAAGGCCGCCGCGATCCCCGCGATCCTCTATTTCGCGTCCGCGTTCTGGATGGTGCATCTGGAGGCCGGCAAGCACGGCCTCGTCGGCATGAAGCGCTCGGAAATCCCGAGCGCGTGGAAGGCGCTGGTGATGCGCTGGTACCTCGTGCTGCCGCTCGCCGCGCTCGTCTACATGCTATTCGAAGGCTTTACGCCGCTCTATGCCGGCAGCATGGGTCTTGCGCTCACGGTCACGCTGATCCTCGGCACCGCGATCACGACGGGCGCCCCGTCGACGCTCATCCGCTACATCTTCTGGATCGGGCTCGCGCTCGTAGTCGCCGCCCTGTCGCGCGACGGCCTGCAGATCGCGCCGGTCGCGACCGTCGTGGTCGGCCTGATCGTGATCACGGCGTTCGTGCGCGGCGGCTTCGCGGCGCTGCGCGCCTGCCGCGATGCGTTGGCCGAGAGCGCGAAATCCGCCATCACCGTCGGCATGGCCTGCGCCATCGTCGGCGTCATCATCGGCATGATGTCGCAGACCGGCGTCGGCACCATCTTCGGCGGCTGGGTGATCGGGCTCGGGGAGAAGAGCATTTTCCTGGCTCTAATCATGACCATGCTGCTGTCGATCCTGCTCGGCACCGGCATTCCGACTATCCCGACCTACATCATCACCGCCGCGCTCGCCGCGCCGGCGCTGGCGAAACTCGGCGTGCCCCTGATCGCGAGCCACATGTTCGCGTTCTACTACGGCATCATGGCCGACCTCTCGCCGCCGGTCGCACTGGCCGCGCTTGCGGCCGCGCCGATCGCCAAGGAGAATCCGGACAGGATCGGATGGGAAGCGATGCGCATCGCGCTCGCCGGCTATGTAATTCCCTTTATCTTCGTCTTCTCACCGGCGTTGATGCTGCAGCCCGGTGATCCCATGGCGGCCACGCTCGGCTTCTACGGCGCCGTCGCGCTGGCGAGCTTCAAGGCGTTGGTGGCAATTGCGCTGTTCGGAATGGTCGCGATCGGTTTCCTGTTCACGCGCCTGACGGTGATCGAGCGCCTGATCGCGTTCGGCGCCGCGCTCTGCCTGCTCGGCGAATTCCCGTTCAGCGACACCGCAGGCTTCGTGCTCGCCGCGGCGCTCGCGCTGTGGCAATGGCGGCAGCGTCCGCCTGTAACGGTCGAGGCGGTGTGAGCCTCTGCTTCGCAACGGCAGGCGCTGTGAAGGCGCTGGCGCTATCGGCCTTCACACTCGCCTGGACCCATTCGATCGCGAAGGTCGAGTGGCAGGAGGACTGGCGTGTCACGCCCGCCGGCCTCGAGCTGGTGCAGGCCCGCGTCAAGGGCACCGGCCCCGGCATGGAGCCGCCGCCCGAAGCGCGGCTGGTCGACGGCTGGTTTCAGTGGCAACCGAACCGCGCGCCGATGCCGGAGGTCGTGCTCGGCAATTCGGGCGCGGCGGGGGAGTGGCGGTTGTGCCATGATGGACAGTGCCGGACGCTCTCGGACATTGTTGGTCTTCCCATCGGTGCTAACGTGACCACGATGAGCGTCTGCAAACAACAAGAGAAATAAGGGAGATCACGATGGATCGGCTCAAGGGCAAGGTTGCGATGGTGGTGGGGGCCGGCTCGATCGGTCCCGGGTGGGGCAACGGCAAGGCGACCGCGGTGACCTTCGCGCGCGAGGGGGCGCAGGTGTTTTGCGTCGATCGCAACGGCGCGGCGGCCGAGGAGACCGCGAAGATCATCACCGACGAAGGCGGCAAGGCGAGCTCTTTCACCGCCGACGTCTCCCGATCGGCCGAGATCGAAGCGATGGTGGCGGCGTGCCTGAAGGCCCATGGCCGCATCGACGTGCTCGACAACAATGTCGGCATCGCCGAGATGGGCAGCGTGGTCGATGTCGCCGAGGAGAGCTGGGACCGCGTCTTCACCGTCAACCTCAAGAGCGCTTATCTTGCCATGAAGCACGTCATTCCCGTGATGGTGAAGCAGGGCGGCGGTTCGATCATCAACATCTCCTCGATCGCCTCGATCCGCCATGTCGGGATTTCCTATGTCAGCTACAACGCCAGCAAGGCGGCGATGAACCAGTTGACGCGCTCCACCGCGATCGAGTTCGCGAAGAGCCATGTTCGGGTGAATGCCATCCTGCCCGGCCTGATGAAGACGCCGATGGTCGAGCATTCGGCAGGGCTGGCCAACAGCTACGCCAAGGGCGATGTCGAAGCGATGTGGCGCGCCCGCGACGCGCAGGTGCCGATGGGCCATATGGGCGATGCCTTCGACGTCGCCAACGCCGCGCTGTTCCTGGCCTCGGACGAGTCGAAATATGTGACGGGGATCGAACTGGTGGTCGACGGCGGGATCACCTGCAAGGCGGGGGCGTAGGCGTCGCCTCGTTCTCCCCGTCGTCCCGGGGCGCGCAAAGCGCGAACCCGGACGACACCGAGGGCTACTGCGCCAGAGTCAATATCCCACCGGCAAACGCATGCCACGCCGCCGTCTCGCTGATCGGCCAGTTCAACACCTTCAGCGCCAGCAGCGCGAGCGTGCCGTAGATGTAGACTGGATGCACGCGGCCTTCGCTGCGCCAGTCGCGCACCATGGCGACGACGAGCAGCAGGGAGGCGACCACGGCAGGAGCGATGGTGACCGGCACCGGCGGTGGACCCGGAGGTCCTGGAGGCGCGAGGAAGGTGAGAAACCAGCGCGCGATCGCGGCGTCGAGAATCGAGACTGCGGCTAGCAGCATCAGGCGCTTGTGAATCTCGGGTTTGCGCGTGTTCACGATCGCGAGCGCGAACACGACCGCGAAGAACGCGATTCCGCTCATCGGCACGATCGAGAAGGTGATGCCCGCTTCCTTCTGCCCGAGCGCGGCGGCATGCTTCATCACATGCACGGAGGTGAGGAATCCAAAGATCGTCATCGCGGTGGCCAGCGAGACGCCGGCGATGCCGAGTGAACGATGATTGACCACGCGGCCCGAGGCGGCGAGCCAGCTCTGGAGCACGAAATAGAGCGACCAGGTGAAGAACAACAGTCCGTGAAAATGAACCACCGGGCTGGCCGAGATCGTCCGGTTGGCGAGGGGGATCCAATAGGTCGGTGCGAAACCGAGGAAAGCCGTGGCAGCGCAGGCCAGCGACATGTGGAGATAAAAATATCGTGCAGGCGACGCATCACGCGCGCGAACACGACGGTCGTCGATCAGAGTCGTCATCTGGAGTGTGTCTGGGGAGGAGCGGTTTGGTTCAAGCCACCCCGTCGACTTTGAAGCGGCTGCTCACATCATCCCCCCGCGCTCAATTCTGCGCGATCGAGCTCCTCCTCGAGCCGATGAAACGCGTCGTCGCCGATCACCTCGGTGGCGCGGAGATCGAAGATGGATTTGCGGGCGGCCTCGATGGCGCGGCGCCGCAGGGGATCGGCGGGCAGCTCGCCATTGGCGATGCCGCCGTTGGGATCGTTCTCGGTCTGCATGAGGATGGCGCGATATTCGAGCCGCAGGATTTCCGCTTCCTCCGACGGATCGCTCTCGATCGCGTCGAGCGCCGCGCGATAGGCGACCGCGCGTCCGCGCGCGACCTCGGTGCCGACCGGATCGTCGTCCTCGAGGCGAAAGGCCAGGATCAGCGGCCGCAGCGTCAGGCCCTGGATCACCAGTGATCCCAACACCACCGCAAAGGCGATGAAGACGATGAAGTCGCGATAGGGAAAATTCTCCGGCAGGGCGAAGGCGGCCGCGAGCGTGACGAGGCCGCGCATGCCGCACCAGGAGATGATGAGGCCGCCCTTGGCGGAGGCGACCTGCTTCGGATCCTTCGGATGATAGATGCCTTGGGCCACCAGCGCCCGCAGCGTCGTGCGGTAGAACGTCACCCAGAGCAGCCGGACCAGGACTACGGTGAGCAGGATCCAGGCGGCGGCGACGCAATATTCCCAGCGCACTTCGGCATCGAGCCGGGTCCAGATCGGCCGCATCTGCATGCCGATCAGCATGAAGGCGAGCACGTTGAGCACGAACACCATCGTCTCCCAGACCGCATAGGAC
Organism: Bradyrhizobium sp. CCGE-LA001; assembly: GCF_000296215.2. Classification (NCBI taxonomy): domain Bacteria; kingdom Pseudomonadati; phylum Pseudomonadota; class Alphaproteobacteria; order Hyphomicrobiales; family Nitrobacteraceae; genus Bradyrhizobium; species Bradyrhizobium sp. CCGE-LA001. Next base: position 933,159 of record NZ_CP013949.1, read on the forward strand.
GGCACCCGCAGCCGTGCCGGGATGCGCGCCGGCGCGGTGCGCGCAACCGTGATGCCATAGACCACGATGGTGAGGATGCCGGAGAGGCCGAGATGCTCGGCCGCGATCCAGACCATGAATGTGGTGGCAAATTGCAAGATGATGGCGCTCGGCGCTTCCTTCACCCGCTCCATGAACAAAGGAATGATGCGGCCTGCAGCGAGACCTGCGATGACGCTGCCGACCAGCGCGAGCGCCATGGTCGGTGCGACCTGGCCCCACGTCAGGTGCTCGGTGGCGACCGCGCCGACGGCGATGCGATAGATCAGCAGCGCGGTCGCATCGTTGAGCAGGCTCTCTCCCTCCAGGACCTTGACCATGCGATGGGGCAGCTTCACCTGGCTCAGGATCGCGACCGCCGCCGCTGCATCCGGCGGCGCCACGATGGCGCCGAGCGCAATTGCGGCGGCCCAGGGCATGTCGGGCATCAGCCGGTGCGCGACAAAGGCCACGCCGGCCGTGGTCAACCCGACTGCGGCGACGACCAGCGTGGAGACCGGAACCCAATTGTTGCGCAGGTCGCGCAGCGAGGTGTCGAAGGCGGCATCGAGCAGGACCGGTGCGACAAAAAGCGCCAACGCCAGGTCTGGCTCCAGCGTCCAGGACGGGCTCGATGGCACGAAGGCGATGAGCGCGCCACCGATGGCGAGGAAGGTCGGGTAGGGGACCTTGATCCGCCTCGCCAGCGCCGATAAGCCAACGGCGCCGAGCAGAAGCACGATGATCCATTCGAATGTCGACACGATGATCCCCGAAACCGATGTGAGCGGCGCCACAAGCTAGCACCAATCCGGCCCTAATGTTCGATCATGCGGCCGCAAAGCAAGGTTGAAGGCGAGACGCACAAAAACCTCACGACGACGCTGAAGGCAAGACTTCCGACTGCAACGAGCATGCGTTCCTTTCTCATTCGACTCTCAGGTGCCGGACTCATTTGCGTGCTCTCGCTCGCCGCGGCCCATGCCACGACGGGCGGCGAGCCGGTCGCGGTGCCGCAGATCGACCTCGCGCCATGCCTTGCGGCAGCCGCGGCCGACGACATGGACAAGGCGGTGCCGGCCTGCACTGCGGTGATCGAGAACGAGAAGACGGCGAAGGAAGATCTGGTCAAGGCGCTGATCGCGCGCGGCGCGCTCTATGCACGGCACGGCCAGATCGACCGCGCGATCGCCGACGACAGCCGCGCGCTTCTGCTCGATCCGGGCCTCGCCGATGTCTTCAATGGACGAGGCGAGCTGTGGCTGAAGAAGGGAGACAAGCCCAAGGCGGTGCAGGATTTCGGCGCGGCGCTCAAGATCGATCCGAATCACGAAAAGGCCAAGGCCAATCACAAGGCCATGGCGCGCGAGCTCGAGCGGATCGGCGCGCAGATGGCGCTGGCCGGCAAGCCCAGTTTCAATTGCGCGAGAGCTCGCAAGACGGTGGAAAGGGCGATCTGCGGCAATCGCGAGCTCGCCGATCTCGACCGGGAGATCTTTGCAGCGAATGCCCGCGTGATCCGCGAGGCGCGCAATCCGGGCGAAGCGAAGGCGCTCCAGCGCGAGCAGGACGATTTCATTGCCCGTCGCAATGCAGAATTCGGGCGGCCGGGCTATGATCTCAATAAGGCGATGCGGGACCGGCTGAAGCGGCTGAACGGGGTGGACGGCTATTGAGGCGCTTCGCCTCTCCCTGCAAGCGGGGCGAGGGAGTGATACGGCGGTGCGTCCCTGCCCCGCCGATTTGAACCCATCCCTTGCCAGCCGCGACAATGGTGAGAACCCGACGTCACGGAGCCCTATGCCATGTGCGGCACGCATTCTTCCGCGCAAATGCCCGCGTTTGCCAAAATCTCGCTTCGCGCCTTCTTCCTCGGCGCAGCCATGAGCCTGGCCCTCATAGGCCCGGCTTTCGCCGACGCCGATTGCGTCCTGAACAGCAAGGCTGCTCCCGCGGACCTGATCTCCGCGTGCAGCGCCATCATCGACCAGACGGCGAATTCCGCGTCCGAACGCTCCCTGGCACTCGTTGCCCGCGCTGAAGCCAATGCGCGGATCTCCGGAGGCCTATCGCAGGCATTGCGCGATCTCGACCGCGCCATCGCGCTCGACGGCCGAAACGCAAAGGCTTGGCGAGTACGCGGCGATCTCCTGCGCGAGGCCGGCGGCGACCTCAATCGTGCCGCGGCGGATCTGACCAAGGCGATCGAGCTCGACCCAAAGGATGCAGAAGCTTACGAGCTGCGCGGCGTCGTCTACACCAATCAGCGCCGGCTCGACCGCGCGCTCGCCGATTACGACCAGGCGATAAAGCTGAAGCCGGACGATGCACAGGCCTGGTCCGATCGCGGCGTGGCCTATTATCTCGGCGGCGACAACGAGAAGGCGGTCAAGAATTTCGACGAGGCGCTGCGGCTTGATCCCAACCGCGCGCGCACCTATACCAATCGCGGTGCGGCCTACAAGAAGCTCGGCCAGCTCAACAAGGCGGTCGCCGACGACGGCGAGGCCATCAGGCTCGATCCGAGAGTCCCCGAATATTACGACAATCGCGGCCTGACCTATGCCGCCATGGGCGAGTACGACAAGGCGATTGCCGATTATGACCAGGCGATCCGGCGCGAGCAGCGCGCCAACTTCCTGACCAACCGCGGCGATTCCTATCAGTTCAAGGGCGAGCTCGGGGCGGCGCTGAGCGACTACGAGGCCGCGCTGAAGCTCGATCCGAACTTCGCGAAGACCTACAATAACCGCGCCGTGCTCTACAAGAAGATGGGCGAGCGCAAGAAGGCGCTGGCCGACTACGAGACGGCGCTGAAGCTCGACCCCGGTAACGAGAATGCCACGAACGGCCGCCGTGTCATGATTGCCGAGATCGCGAAGTTCGGCGCCGAGCCGCCGCGTGCCCTGAGTGCGGAGGCGGGTAACGGCCCGTCCTTCAGCTGCGCCACCGCCAAGCGCGAGGTCGAGAAGGTGATCTGCGCCGATGCGCAGCTCGGCGTGCTCGACCGCCAGATCGCCGAGACCTATGAGCGCGTGCTGAGGACTTCGAAAGGACGTTCCGCCAGCGACCTGCGCAAGACCCAGCGCGAGTTCCTCACGACGCGCAATGCGAGCTTGCGCCGCCCCGGCTACGATCTGAAGAAGATCATGCAGGACCGCTTGCAGCGGCTGAGCGCGATGGAGAGCTGAAAGCCGGTTCTTCTCCCTCGTCCCGTAAGGACGGGGACAGGGAGAAGACCTGTTCTTTTCAGCTTGAACCGCGGCCCGTTCCCGGGAAAATACCCTCCAAACAAGGCCGGCGATTGATCCTGGTCATGGCGGGACGCTCGTCCTGTCGTCAGGTCAGGGCCAGGCGCACAAAGGGAACGGGAGCGCGGGCATGAACGTCCAGGGCAAAAGCAGCTATCACGAGGTTCACGCGCGCTCGCTGGCGGATCCGGAAGGATTCTGGGCCGAGGCGGCCAAGGACATCGACTGGATCGAGCCGCCGAAGTCCATCTTCGATGCCAGCCGAGGAACCTATGGCCGCTGGTTCGCCGGCGGTGTGGTCAACACCTGCTACAATGCGCTCGATCGCCATGTCGAAGGTGGCCGCGGCGACCAGGTCGCGCTGATCCATGATTCTCCGCTGACCAGCAGTGTCACCAGATTCACTTACGCCGAACTCCTGAGGGAAGTGCAGGCGCTCGCCGCCATCATGCAGGATTTCGGCGTCGCCAAGGGCGAACGCGTCATCCTCTATATGCCGATGGTGCCCGAGGCCGTGGTCGCGATGCTCGCCTGTGCGCGCATCGGCGCGGTGCATTCCGTGGTGTTCGGCGGCTTCGCCGCCAAGGAGCTCGCCACCCGCATCGACGACGCTGAGCCGAAGCTCATTCTCTCCGCGAGCTGCGGTATCGAGCCCGGCCGCATCGTGCAGTACAAGCCGTTGCTCGACGAGGCGATCAGGCTCGCGGGCACGAAGCCGAAGGCCTGCATCGTGCTGCAGCGTTCGCAGCACACCTGCGACCTGACGCCGGGGCGCGATTACGATTGGGCGAGCCTACGCCGCAAGGCGCTGAATGACGGCAAGGCGGCTCCTTGTGTGCCCGTCGCCGCCACCGATCCGCTCTACATCCTCTACACGTCGGGCACCACGGGCATTCCCAAGGGCGTGGTGCGCGACAATGGCGGGCACCTCGTCGCGGTGAAGTGGTCGATGTTCAACCTTTATGGCGTCAAGCCCGGCGAGGTGTGGTGGTGCGGCTCCGACATCGGCTGGGTGGTCGGCCACAGCTACATCGTCTACGGCCCGCTGCTGCATGGGGCGACCTCGATCATGTATGAGGGCAAGCCGATCGGCACGCCCGATGCCGGCGCGTTCTGGCGCGTCATCAGCGAGCACAAGGCGGTGGCTTTCTTCACAGCGCCGACCGCGTTCCGCGCGATCCGCAAGGAGGACCCGGAAGGAAAATTCATCCGGCAATACGACCTCTCCAAATTCCGCACGCTGTTCCTCGCCGGCGAGCGCGCCGATCCGCCGACGGTGGAATGGGCGGAGCAGCAGCTGAAGGTGCCGGTGATCGATCATTGGTGGCAGACCGAGACCGGCTGGTGCATCGCCGGCAATCCGGTCGGGCTCGGCATGCTGCCGGTGAAGCATGGCTCGCCGACGGTGCCGATGCCCGGCTATCAGGTCGACGTCGTCGACGAGGCGGCAAAGCCGGTCGGCCCCAACACCATGGGCTCGATCGTCATCAAGCTGCCGATGCCGCCGGGCTGCCTGCCGACGCTGTGGAATCAGGACGCGCGCTTCAGGGAAGCGTATTTGACCGAATTCCCCGGCTATTACAAAACCTCCGACGCCGGCTACAAGGACGAGGACGGCTATGTCTTCGTCATGGGGCGTACCGACGACATCATCAACGTCGCCGGCCATCGTCTTTCCACCGGCGGCATGGAGGAGATTTTGGCCTCACATCCGGATGTCGCCGAATGCGCCGTGCTCGGCGTCAAGGACGCGATCAAGGGCGAGGTGCCCTGCGGCTTCCTGGTGCTGAAAGCGGGCGTGACGCGCGCGCCCGCCGAGATCGAGAAGGAGATCGTCGCGCTGGTGCGCGACAAGCTCGGCCCGGTCGCCGCCTTCAAGCTCGCGATCACCGTTGGTCGTCTGCCCAAGACGCGCTCCGGAAAGATCCTGCGCGGCACCATCAAGAAGATCGCCGACGGCGAAGCCTGGACCATGCCGGCAACGATCGAGGATCCCAAGGCGCTGGACGAGATCGGCGAGGCGCTGAAGGGGCGGGTGTGAGGCTTGCTCTTCCGTCAGGTCCGGGCTTGATCCCGGCATCCATCAATGAGCAATCAAATGCCTTGATTTCGATGGATTGCCGGGTCAAGCCCGGCAATGACGAATGAGACAGGACAGATCAATGTCAGCCAACCTCGTGCGGTACGGCGCCATCTCGCTGCTCGCCATCGCTCTCTCCGCCTGCTCCTCGCGGTACCAGACGCCGGTTGCGGCGGGCGGCGACGACGACGACGCGGTGTGCCAGAGCCGCGGCTACGCGCAGGGCTCGCCGGAATACGCGGCCTGCCGCAAGGACCGCGACGTCCAGCGCAATGCCGCCATCGCCCGCGCCGACCGTCGTCAGCGCGATCTCGGCGAATACATGCTGAACAATCCCGTGCGGCCGTGATGTGCGGTTCGGCACTATCGTGCCGCAGCGCTGGCCCGTGATCGCGTTTTCTTTTGCGAGAAGAGTTGGTTGAAGGAGGGCGCAGACTAGCTCGCGTGCACCGTCCGCGGATGCCGCTCATGCAGCAGCTTCGCCAGGGCGTCACGATCGCCGGGGCGGTCCTTGACGGCGATTTCGAACAAGGCTTCCTGGATATCTCGGGGCATGTCGCCCCACGCTGCCAGAACGGCGCGTCCCAGCATCGGAGCAAAATGGTCTTCGTCGTGCTGCATCGCTGATCCTCCGCGCTGAAAACAATGCAGGCTCGGCTACATCGTTCCTGCTCGCGGCATCGCAAAAGCTGCGCTCGCAAAAAAAACGCGGCGGATCGCTCCGCCGCGTTCGAACCGGATGTCCGTGCAGGAGGGAAGACTACTCCTCCTCGTCCTCCTGCTTCTTGCCGCCGAGCGTCTTCAGCTTGGCGAAGACGGCGTCGACATTGAGGTCGTCGCTGGATTTCTCCGCGGGCTCGTACTCGTCCTTGCGGGTGGTCTCCGAGGCCGGCAGCAGGGTGGCGCCGCCATAGGCTGCATCGATTGGCTTTTCCTTGGCCGCGCGCTGCACCTCGAAATCGAGCTCGATCTGCGAGCAGAGGCCGAGGGTGACGGGGTCGATCGGGGTTAGGGACGACGTGTTCCAATGGGTGCGGTCGCGCACGCTGGCGATCGTGCTCTTGGTGGTGCCGACCAGGCGCATGATCTGGGCGTCCTTGAGCTCGGCATGGTTGCGCAGCAGCCAGAGGATGGCGCTCGGGCGCTCGTGGCGGCGCGAGACGGGGGTATAGCGCGGGCCCTTCCGCTTGGGCTGGGGCGGCAGCACCACCTTGCTCTCCTGGAGGCGGAGGCGGTAATCCGGGTTGTTCTCGCCCTTTTCGATCTCCTCGCGGGTCAGCTGGCCGTTGGAGAGGGGATCCATGCCCTTGATGCCCTGGGCGGCGTCGCCGTCGGCGATCGCGCGCACCTCGAGGGGATGCATCTTGGTGAAATCGGCGACCTGGTCGAAGGTCAGCGCGGTGTTGTCGAGCAGCCAAACGGCGGTCGCCTTGGGCATCAGAGGTGCGTTGCTCATGGCAAATCTCCTTTGTGCTTCGCCCACCCCTCTGGAGGCGAAACCGGTGGTCATCAGCGATGACAGGGAATTCGCGCTATATAAGCCCGGAGGGGGTGGACACGCAATGGTTCTGCTATAGATAGTGCCTTGACAGCGCCCGAAAGGGGGGCCCAATTCCTTTGAACCGCCGTACGGTTCGAGCCGACCCTTTCAAGCCAATTCCATCCATCGACCGCCCCCGCCAGAAGGCGAAACGGGTGATTCGGTCCCGAGATCGCTCAATGTCAGCCAAACCAGACCTCAAGATCGTGCTTTGTTCTCCCCGCGGCTTCTGTGCCGGCGTGGTCCGGGCGATCGACACCGTGGAACGGGCGCTCGATAAATACGGCGCCCCCGTCTATGTTCGCCACGAGATTGTGCACAACAAATACGTCGTCGACGGGTTGAAGAAGAAGGGCGCGATTTTCGTCGAAGAGCTGGCCGAAATCCCCGAAAACACCACCGCGCCCGTGGTGTTCTCGGCCCACGGCGTGCCGAAATCGGTTCCGTCCGATGCCCAGTCGCGCAATCTGTTCTCGCTGGATGCGACCTGCCCGCTGGTGACCAAGGTGCACCGCGAGGCCGCGATCCACTTCAAGCGCGGTCGCGAGATCTTCCTGATCGGTCATTCGCACCACCCCGAAGTGGTCGGCACGCTCGGCCAGCTTCCGGTCGGCGCCGTGACCCTGATCGAGACCGCCGAGGACGCCAAGACCATCACGCCGAAGAACCCCGACAACCTCGCCTTCGTGACTCAGACCACGCTGTCGATCGACGACACCGCGGAGATCGTGGCGTTGCTCAAGGAGCGCTTCCCGAACATTAACGGTCCGCACAAGGAAGACATCTGCTACGCCACCACCAACCGCCAGCTCGCGGTGAAGAAGGTGGCACCGGTGGTGGACGCCTTGATCGTGGTTGGTGCTCCCAACTCGTCGAACTCGCAGCGCCTACGCGAGGTCGCCGAGCGCGAAGGCTGCAAGATCGCGGTGCTGGCGCAGCGCGCCACCGACATCGACTGGGACAAGTTCGGCAACATCACCAGCCTCGGCATCACCGCGGGCGCGTCCGCGCCCGAAGTGATCGTCGAGGAGATCATGGACGCGTTCGCCGAGCGCTACACCCTGCATGTGGAGACGGTCTCGGCCGCGGAAGAGAACGAGTTCTTCCCGCTGCCCCGTCAGGTGCGCCCCGAAGCCGCCGCCGAGTAGACCTTTATGGCGGTCTACACCGACGTTGCCGCCGACGAGCTTGCGGATTTTTTGAAGCAATACGATCTCGGCGAATTGCTCTCCTACAAGGGCATCGCCGAGGGCGTCGAGAATTCCAACTTCCTGCTGCACACGAGTGCGGGCTCGTTCATCCTCACGCTCTATGAGAAGCGCGTGGCGAAGAACGACCTGCCGTTCTTCCTCGCGCTGATGACGCATCTCGCCGAGCACGGCATCAACTGTCCCCTGCCGGTGAAGGCGAGGGACGGCGAGGCGCTGCGCGAGCTGTCGGGCCGTCCGGCCGCGATCATCACCTTTCTCGAAGGCATGTGGCCGCGCAAGCCGAACGTGAGCCATTGCGCTGGGGTCGGCGAGGCGCTGGCGAAGATGCACCTGGCCGGCGCCAACTTTACGATCAAGCGCGCCAATGCGCTCTCCGTCTCCGGCTGGCGGCCGCTGTTCGATGCGGCTGCAAGCCGTGCCGACGAGGTGCAGCCGGGCCTGCGAGCCTTTCTTTCCGCCGAGCTCGATCATCTCTCGAGCGGCGTCTGGCCCACCGATCTGCCCGAAGGCGTGATCCACGCCGATCTCTTCAACGACAACGTCTTCTTTCTCGGCGACAAGCTCTCGGGCATCATCGACTTCACCTTCGCCTGCAACGACATGCTGGCCTATGACGTCGCGATCTGCCTCAACGCCTGGTGCTTCGAGCCGGATCATTCCTTCAACGTCACCAAGGCGCGCGCCTTCCTCAACGCCTATGGCCGGGTGCGAAAGCTCACCACGGCGGAAGAGGCGGCGCTGCCGCTGCTCGCACGCGGCGCGGCGATCCGTTTCCTGCTGACGCGGCTGGTGGACTGGCTCAACGTTCCGCCCGGCGCGCTGGTGAAGCCGAAGGATCCCCTGGAATATGTCCGCAAGCTGCGCTTCCACCAGAGCGTGACGAGCGCACGCGATTACGGGCTGATGCCGTCAGGACTGGTGGCGTGAGCGAGCTTCCCAACGTCACGATCTATACCGACGGTGCCTGCTCGGGAAATCCCGGGCCCGGCGGCTGGGGCGCGATCCTGAAGTTCGGCGACAGGGAGAAGGAGCTGAACGGCGGCCAGCCACACACCACCAACAACCAGATGGAATTGATGGCGGCGATCTCCGCGCTCGAAGCGCTGAAGCGACCGTGCACGGTCGATCTCTACACCGACAGCCAGTATGTGCGGCAGGGTATCACCGGCTGGATCTTCGGCTGGAAGCGCAACGGCTGGCGCACCGCCGACAAGAAGCCGGTGAAGAACGTCGAGCTATGGCAACGCCTCGATGCGGCGCTGAAGCAGCACGAGATCCGCTGGCATTGGGTCAAGGGCCATGCCGGTCACCCCGAGAACGAGCGCGCCGATCAGCTGGCGCGCGACGGGATCGTGAAGGCAAGGCTGCAGCAGCGGGTGGGGGAGTAGGGCGAACTGGCAATCGCCACAAACTCAACTGTCATCGCCCGGCTTGACCGGGCGATCCAGTATTCCAGAGATGCTTGTGATCAAGCCGAGAAATCTCGGCGTACTGGATCGCCCGCCTTCGCGGGCGATGACAGTTGCGCAAGCGGCGCGAGCGCCGGCTTACAGCTGACCGAGCAGCGTATCGCCGCCGGAGACCTCGACCTTGCCGGGCATCGCCTCGAGGTTCAGCTTCTTCACCACGCCGTCCTCGACCAGCATCGAATAGCGCTTGGAGCGTATGCCGAGGCCGTTGGCAGAGGCGTCCAGCTCCATGCCGATCGCCTTAGCGAATTCGGCATTGCCGTCGGCGAGGAAGATGGCCTCGTCGCGCTGGTCGGTGTCGCGCTTCCAGGCGTTCATGACGAAGGCGTCGTTGACCGAGACGATGGCGATGGTGTCGACGCCCTTGTCCTTCATGGCGTAGGCGTTGAGGAAGATGCTCGGCAGATGCATCTTGTGGCAGGTGCCGGTATAGGCGCCGGGCACCGCGAACAGCGCCACCTTCTTGCCTTTGAAGATATCGTCGGTGGTCTTCACCTGCGGGCCTTCCGCCGTCATCACGCGGAATTTCGCCTCGGGCAGCTTGTCGCCAGTCTGGATCGCCATCGTCAGTCTCCCTGAAAATCGGTCCCGCTTTTTAGACCGGGCGGCGGGCCTGCACAATATTGCCGGCGGGGAAAGCCGGCGAGGGTGACGGCCGTTCACCCCGATGTCATCAGCCGGCAAACCCGCCGCCGTCGAGGAAGGCCTGCTCCGCCTCGGTGCTGTCGCGGCCGAGGACATTGTTGCGGTGGGGGAAACGGCCGAAGCGCTCGATGATGTCGGCGTGCTCGCGCGCGTATTTCAGGTTCTCGGCATTGTCGCTGTTCTCAAACAACGCGACGCAGTGCAGCTGGTCGGCTAGGTGCTCGGAATGCATGAAGGGCAGATAGAGGAATTCGAACAGGATGCGATCGACCCTGCGATCGACGCCGCGCGCAATGGCGCGGCGGGCGACCTCACGCGCCAGCGCATCGCTGGCAAAAGCCTGCGGCGTGCCGCGAAACATGTTGCGGGGAAACTGGTCGAGCACGATGACGAGCGCGAGCGCGCCCTCGTCGCTCGTCTCCCATGAGGCAAGCTCGCCGGCGGCCGCCTTCTGCCACAAAGCGAGAAAGCGGCGCCTGATCTCCGCGTCGAACGCGTCATCGCGCTTGTACCAGCGCGCGCGGCCGGCCTCGCGCCAGAAGGCGAGAATGCCCGATGGCGTGATGTCGCCGGCCTCCAGCATGAATGGATGGCGGCCTTACGCCGCCTCCGCATTCTTCTCGTCGCGCAGCTGCCGGCGCAGGATCTTGCCGACATTGGTCTTCGGCAGGTCGTTGCGGAATTCGATGTGCTTGGGCACTTTGTAGCCGGTGAGCTGCTCCTGGCAGAACTTGATCACGGCTTCCGCCGTGAGGTTCGGGTCCTTCTTCACGATGAAGGCCTTCACCGCTTCGCCCGATTTGGAATCGGGAATGCCGATCACGGCGCATTCGAGCACGCCCGGATGGCTCGCGATCACTTCCTCGATCTCGTTCGGGTAGACGTTGAAGCCGGAGACCAGGATCATGTCCTTCTTGCGGTCGACGATCTTGGTGTAGCCCTTCTCGTCCATGATGCCGATGTCGCCGGTGCGGAAATAGCCGTCCGCGGTCATCACCTTCGCGGTCTCTTCCGGCTTGTTCCAGTAGCCCGACATCACCTGCGGGCCCTTGGCGCAGATCTCGCCGGCCTGGCCCAGCGGGACTTCATTGCCGTCGTCGTCGCGGATGGAGATGTAGGTCGAGGGTACGGGAATGCCGATCGAGCCCGTGAACTCCCTCGCGGTCGCGGGATTGCAGGTCAGCGTCGGCGAGGTCTCCGACAGGCCGTAACCTTCGGCGATGAAGCAGCCGGTGATCGCCTTCCATTGGTCGGCCACGGGGCGCTGCACCGCCATGCCGCCGCCGTTGGAAATCTTCAGCTTGGAGAAGTCGAGCTTCTTGAAATCCGGATGATGCATCAACCCGTTGTAGAGCGTGTTCACGGCCGGGAAGCTGTTGACCTGATATTTCGCCAGCTCCTTGACGAAGCCTGCGATGTCGCGCGGGTTGGGGATCAACAGATTGCAGCCGCCGGCGCGCACCGCGAGCAGGTAGCAGGCCGTCAGCGCGAAGATGTGATAGAGCGGCAGTGCACAGACGATCATGAGCTGATCGACATGCGGCGGCGCGGCGAGCGCCGGCTGGAGCCAGGCGTCGTTCTGCAGGACGTTGGCGACGATGTTGCGGTGGAGCAGGGTCGCGCCCTTGGAGAGGCCGGTGGTGCCGCCGGTATATTGCAGGAAGGCGACGTCGCCGGGCGACAGCTTCGGCTTGTTGAAGGCCATGCCGCGGCCGGCCGAGAGCGCGTCGTTGAAGGACACCGCGCCCGGCAGCGACCAGGCCGGTACCATCTTCTTGACGCGGCGGACGACGAGATTGACGATCACGCCCTTGAAGCCGAGCAAGTCGCCCATGCTGGCGACGATGACATGCTTCACGCCCGTCTTCGCGATCACCTGCTCGACGGTATGCGCGAAGTTCTCCAGCACGATGATGGCCTCGGCGCCGGAATCCTTGAGCTGATGCTCGAGCTCGCGCGGGGTATAGAGCGGATTGACGTTGACCACCGCGTAGCCGGCGCGCAGCACGGCCGCGGTTGCGACCGGATATTGCAGCACGTTCGGCATCATGAGGGCGACGCGCGCGCCGCGCTGCAGTCCACGGCCCTGCAAATAGGCAGCGAGCGCGACCGACATCTGGTCGAGGTCGCGATAGCTGATCGACTTGTCCATGCAAATGAACGCCTTGCGGTCGGCGAACTTTGTGAAGCTCTCCTCCAGCAGGTCGACCAGCGATGCGTATTGCGTCGGCTCGATATCAGCGGGTACGCCGGGCGGATATTGCTTGAGCCAGATGCGCTCCATGGAAACTCCCCTCATCTCACTGAGCCCGTTGTGTCTCGGGCTTGCCTCATTGCCGCCAGTATCGAGCTTGCCGGAACGGGTGGCAAGCGGTTGAGGCTTAGGGCAAAGGTCGGAGAGTAGCCACTGGAATCATCGCAACCGCGCTGCCGCAGTGCGAAGTGCGGGCGGCTCCGGAGGCGAGGGGACGTTAGCCGTTGTTGGCGGGCTTGGCGGCGGCGGGCTTAGTCGCGGCGGGGTTCGTCGCTGCCTTCGGCTTGGCGGGCTTGGGAGCCTGATCGCCGGTTGCCGCGGGCTTCGCGGCAGGTTTCGCCGCCGCATCGGGCTTGGCCGCGGCATGCTTGGGTCCGGCCGGCTTGGCCGCGGCCGGTTTGGCGGCGGTCTTACCGTCGCTCTTGGCATCAGCCGGCTTGGCGTCGGGCTTCGCCGCTGCCGTCTTGGTATCCTTGGGCTTCTCTGCCGGCTTGTCGGCAGCGTCCGGCTTCTTGGCAACGCGCGACTTCTTGCCACGCGGCTTGGACGCGGTCTGCTGGTCGGCGTCGGCCGCGACCGCGGCGATCAGGGCCGTGCCGGTGCGGGTCGGGCCGGTATAGACCAGCACGGGCTCCGTGGCGGCCGGCGCCGAGGCCATCAGCTCGGAGGCCTTCATCATCGGCGGCTGGAGCCCGGCGGTGAAGAACGAAATCTGGGCTTCGCCGCCCGTGGCCGAGGCCGATCCGGACGTGGCGCCGCCATTGACCGCAATCAGTGCACCGTCGTCGTCGCTGGCCGGGCGCTTGCGGTGAGGCCCGCACATCTCGTCGCGCAGGTTCGGCGGCGAGGCGTCGACCGGCACGAGATTGTCGACGGCGCCGAGCGAAGGACGCAGCCAGGTGAGATTGTCTTGAGCAAAACCGCGCTCGAGCAGCTGCGCCGCCTTCACCGCGCGCGCGGTGCCGGAATTGGCGCCCAGCACCACCGCGATCAGCCGGCGGCCGTTGCGCGTCGCGGAGGCCACGAGGTTGTAGCCGGAGGCGCAGATGAATCCGGTCTTGAAACCGTCGGCGCCGGGATAGCGGCCGATCAGCTTGTTGAAATTGCCGGTGACGCGCTTGCCGAAGCGGATCGCCGGGATGTGCACGAAGTACTCGTATTCCGGCAGGTCGCGCAGGAAGGCGCGCGCCAGGATTCCGAGATCGCGCGCGGAGGTGACCTGGCCGTCGGCGGGCAGGCCGTTCGGATTGACGTAGCTTGTCTGCGTCATGCCGAGCTTCCTCGCGGTGTCGTTCATGATCGCGGAGAAACCGTCGACCGAGCCGCCGACGCCCTCGGCGAGCACCACGGCCATGTCGTTCGCCGACTTGACCATCATCATCTTCAGCGCGTTGTCGACGGTGACTTGCGTTCCCGGCGGGAAACCCATCTTCGACGGCGATTGCGAGGCTGCCGTCGGCGACACCGTGAGCAGCGAGTCCAGCGTCAGCCTGCCGTCCTTGACCGCCCGCAGCGTCACATAGGTCGTCATGATCTTGGTGACGGAGGCGGGGTACCAGGGAATGGTCGCGTTCTCCGCCTGCAACACCTTGCCGCTGTCGGCCTCGATCAGCAGCAGCGCTTCGGCGTTCGCCGCGCGTGGCCCGAGCAATGCGGCGCATGCGAGGCCAGCGGCGAACAGGTTGAACAGCGATTTGCGAAGCAGCGGGCGAAGGGCGTGCACTATCCGATTCCGGTCCTTGGAGATCCGCCGGATACGGTCGGTTCTCGTGATCTGATGTTCGGTTTTGAAATCCAGCGCCGCCGCTTGCGGCGTCGCAAACCTATACCGGCTGATGCGTCGAGAATAGGGGGACCGATGGGGTATTCCGCAATGAAATAGGCCGAATTTCGACGATGCTATCGGGACTTGTTACGGGGACTTGGCTGCCGTCGCCGCAGTCTCGGCCGCCGTCACGCTGGCCCGTGCGTGTTCCTGAACCATGAACTGGGCCCTGGCGAGCTCGGCGAAATGGCCGCCTTTGGCCACGAGTTCATCGAAAGTTCCGCTTTCGATCACCCGGCCGTTCTCGAACACCAAGATCCGCGTCGCGTTGCGGATGGTGGAGAGGCGGTGGGCGATCACGAAAGTGGTGCGGCCCCTCATCACTTCGTCGAGAGCGGCATTCACCTTGGTCTCGGTGACGGCGTCGAGCGCACTGGTTGCCTCGTCCAGGATCAGGATCGGGGGATCCTTCAGCAGCGCGCGGGCGATCGACAGCCGCTGCCGCTCGCCGCCGGACAGCATGCGGCCGCGTTCGCCGGCATTGGTCTCGAAGCCGCCGTTGCGCTCGATGAAGTCGAGCGCCTGCGCGCGCTCGGCCGCCTTGCGCATCTCGGCCTCGGTCGCATCCGGCTTGCCGACGCGCAAATTGTCCGCGATCGAGCGGTTGAACAGCAGCGCCTCCTGGAACACGACGCCGATGTTCCGTCGCAGCGAGGTCAGCGTCACGCCGCGCACGTCCATGCCGTCGATCTTGATGAAGCCGGACTGCGGATCGAAGGCGCGGTGCAGCAGCGCAATCGCCGTCGACTTGCCGGCGCCGGTGGGACCGACCAGCGCGATGGTCTGCCCGGGCAGCGCCGTGAAGGTGAGGTCCTCGATCGCCGGGCGTTTCCCGTCATAGGAGAAAGTGACGTCGTTGAACTCGACGAGGCCCGACAGTCTGCCGGCATCGATCGCATCTGGCCGGTCGTGCACCGCGGGTACGGCGTCGAGCACATTGAAGAATTCGCGCAGGCGCGGAGCTTCCATGAACACGTTGTTGATGAAGCTGACGACCTGCTCGAGCTTCTGGATCAGCATGGTCGCGAAGCTCACGAACATCACGATCTCGCCGACCGACGTCAGACCCTGGTCGTGCAGCGCGATGCCGAGCGTGAAGATCGCGAGCACCGTGATGGTGGTAGAGGCGCGCGTGATGACGGTGACGAGCGCCCACCAGGACAGCACCGGCATCTGCGCGGCCAGCAGCTCGTCCGCGACGGAGCGCAGGCCCTTCACCTCGGATTCGACGCGGACGAAGCTCTGCACCAGCGCGACGTTGCCGAGCGCATCGGAGGCGCGCGCGGACAGTTCGCTGTAATGCTCCTCGACCTCCATCTGCATGCCGAAGGTCTTGCGCACCACGAAGGTCGTCAGCGCGGTGAAGACGATGCAGAGCACGAACAGCAGGATCGCCAGACGCCAGTTCAGGTACAGCGACAGCGGCAGCAGCACCACGACCGAGAGGATCGCGGCGAAATGCTCGCGGAAGAAGCCGAGCCAGAGCCGCCACAAAGCATCCGTGCCGTTGAGCATGACCTTCATCAGCCGGCCCGAATGGGTGCCGGAATGGAAGGTCAGCGGCAGTTGCAGGATGTGCTCGAAATAATCGGTGAGCACCGCCTGGCGCTGGCGGTGCGAGAGCCGGTCGGCCTGCAGGGCTACGAGCGCGCTGCAGATGATGGTGAACAGCCCGAACGCGACCCAGGCGGTCAGGAACGGCCAGGCCGAGTTGGAGCCGGCGACGATCTTGCCCGAGAGCACGTCGACGATCCGGCCGAACAGCACGGGCTCGGCGAATTGCGAAGCCGCCAACAGGAGATTGGCGACCGCGAGCAGCCAGCCCAGCCGCGCCTCCTTGCCGAGCAGCTCGATAACGCGGGTGTAGAGACGGAAGATAGACATGCGGGCGAAGGACTCGGCGAAGATGGAGCCCATATTCTAAGCAGCAATCGCCCGCGAGATACAGCGGAAGCTTGCGGTTTTGCTCAGTTGATCAGCCGCCCCACCACCGGCGGCAGGAATTGGTCGTCGAAGATCTCGCCCGCTGCCGGACGTTTCCGGAATTTGAACTCTTGCGCGATCTGCCCGATCGATCGCTCGAATCGCGCCGGGTCGACGCCGCCGAGACCGCTGTTCCTGACCTCGTCGGTCACGATGTTGTCGGCGAGGACGGTGCGCAGGCGTTCCAGCTCCAGGTTGCGGTCGCCGTCATCGATGCGGCTCGCGGCCTCCTCCGCCGCGCGGGCGGGCTCCCTGACGGTGGCGTTGATGCCCGCGATCAAGGCGCGGACGAAACCCTTCACGGCATCCGGCCTTGCTGCGGCGAAGGCGGGATTGACCACGACGGCAAAGCCATAGGCTTCGCAGCCATAGTCCGCATAGCGGAGCACGACGAGATCGGCTCCAGGCACGCCGCGGTCGCGCAGGTTCACCGCCGAGAGATAGCTGAAGCCCGCGACCGCATCGACCTGACCCGCGGAGAGAATCGGCTCGCGCACCGCCGCGCTGATCTTGTGGAATTTGACGCGCGATGCATTGATTCCGTTCTGCTGCGCCAGCGCCGGCCATAACCGCATCGACAGATCGCTGTCGGCAACGCCGACGGTCTTGCCGTCGAGGTCGGGCAGCAACTGGATGCCGCGACTCTTGCGCGCGACGATCGCGTAGGGTGCGCGGTTGAACAGCACGAACACGGCCTTGACCGGCGGCGCATGGTCCTTGTCGCGAAAGCGGATCAACTCGTTGATGTCGACGAGGGCAAGCTCGCTGTCGCCCTTGGCGACGCGCGCGAGCGCTTCCGGCGATCCGGCGACGGTGTTGAAGGACACGCTGAGATGCTCGGCGCCGAAGCTGCCATCCTTTGCGGCCAGGAAGAACGGCGCCATGCTCGCGTCCAGCGGACGGTCGAAGGTGAAGTGAATCGCGACGGAGGGCGCGGCGGTCTCGGCCGCGCCGACATCGCGTGCAATCAGCGCCGCAAGCGAGATCGAGAAGGCCAGCAGGCAACGAAGCGCGATCGTCCTGAATTCCGACATCGGTGGCGCCGGTCCCGCATTGTTATGGTTTCGTGACGCTTGCAGCGCCGGCCGGCAGTCAGTCTGTCCGCGTCAACATGAACGGAGCATGAGCGCCGTTGCGGCATCGTTACGCAACCCTGTTCAGCTTGCGTTGGGGTTGGGGAACCCAACTTAGGTCATGCGGGTTTGTAGGTCATGAGCCTGTCCGCAGGCGTCCATTCCAGGTCCCAAAGGAGGGCCCAAGACATGTTCGAGCGATTCTCCAAGTTTGCGGGCCGAAAGGCCGTTCTTGCTACCGCCGCGGTGCTGGCGCTGACCTCGATTGCCCCGACCGCATCATATGCGGGCGGCCGCCACTGGCATCGTGGTGGAGGCGGCGTAGCCGCAGCTGCGGCTTTCGCTGCCATCGGCACGGGTCTCGCCATCGCCGCCAGCCGCGATGCCTATGCCTATGATTACGGTCCGGGCTACGGCTATTACGGCGGCCCGGCCTATTACAGCGCGCCTGCCTACGGCCCCTATTATGGTCCGGGCCCGAACTTCCAGTATCAGCGCTATGGCGGCACCGCTCCGTCCGAGTATTGCGGCCAGGGCTACTACCAGAATTGCTACTAGCCCGCAGCGAAGGGTTGACTATGACGGGCCGTCGCGCTTGGCAGCGGCCCGTTTTCTGCTTTTATGTCGCGCGTTAACGCGCTCGCCATTGGTTTAGAGTAGTTTTGAGTACATGAGTGATTCGCTTGAGCGGCTATATCTGGCTGTGCTCGCGGCCAGAGACCTTGATCCGGCAACATCGCGTACGGCCCGGCTGTTTCAGCGCGGTCCTTCCAAAATGGCGAAGAAGCTGGCCGAAGAGGCCATCGAAGTCGTGATCGATGCGGTCAATGGCGACAGCGAGGCCGTGATCCGGGAAAGCGCCGATCTGCTCTACAATCTCACGGTGCTGTGGGCCTCGGCCGGGGTACGCCCCGAGGACGTCTGGCAGGAGATGACCCGGCGTGAAGACATGCTCGGCATTGCCGAGAAGCTGCCGAAATCACCGATGAAGCTGCCCAAGGTCGCGTCACCGCGCGTTGCCGCCAGGCGGCCAATTGTCGCGCTCGAAGGACGCGGGGCACGCAAGCGCCATTAAGGCGCGATCAGATCAGGATGAATGGGCCATCGCGCCTTAGCCTTTTGTTTGAGCATGCTCTTTTCGGAAACGCGCTGCGCACGTTTCCCGATCATGCTCTAGAAACCGTCATAATTCGCCTCAATCTCGGCATGGACAAATCCGTCCCATGGTGCTTCATCGCGGCGCCATGCTGAAACGTATCTACGACTGGTGCATCGACGCCGCCCACAAGCCCTATGCGCTCTGGATCATGGGCATTGTGTCTTTTGCCGAAAGCTCCTTCTTTCCGGTCCCACCGGACGTGATGCTGATTCCGATGTCGCTGGCGCGCCCGGAACGCGCCTGGTTCTATGCCGCGGTCTGCACCGTCACCTCGGTGCTCGGCGGCGTGGTCGGCTACGCCATCGGCGCGCTGCTGTTCGACTCGGTCGGCCAATGGCTGATCCAGGTCTACGGCCTCGCCGACAAGGTCGACGCCTTCCGCGCCTCCTATGCGGAGTGGGGTGCGGTCATCATCCTGCTCAAGGGATTGACGCCGATCCCCTACAAGCTCGTCACCATCACCTCGGGCTTTGCCGGCTACAACATCCTCCTGTTCATCCTGTGCTCGATCGTCGCGCGCGGCGGACGCTTCTTCGTCGTTGCGATCCTGCTCAACCGCTATGGCGATTGGATCCGGGTCAGGATCGAACGGCATCTCGGGTTGTGGGTCGCGCTCGGCGCCATCGTGCTGGTGCTCGGCTTCGTGATTGCGATCAAGTTGATCTAGCGTCATCCGAGCCGGGATGGCTGCGTCAGCGCGAAGCGTGAAGCAGCCCTCTCGCGTCGAGCACAGGCCGCGGTCGCGGAGATCATGCTCAGAGCACCGTGGCGCTTTGCCGCGGCGCCGGCATCGGCTACGTTGCCACGATGATGGGTCGATCCGGCAATCCGGCCGTGCGGTTCGAAACGCTGATTTCAGCAGTGGCGCTGATCCTGCTCTGCCCCGGCGGGGTCGGATGGACGCAATCTGCGCCGCCGACGCTAGGCCTCCAGCAGCCGGGGACGCAGGCCGCGCCGTCGACGCCCGCGCCATCGCCTCCGCGTGAGGAAAATCCCGGGCTGATCAACGAGATGGGGAAGCTGTTCGACAAGCTGCCCTCGATCCTGCCGCCGATCAAAAGCCCGAGCGAGACCATGAACGATCTGTCGCGGCTGGCGAAGCCGTCCACCATGGTGTCGGGGCGCGTGGCCTGTCCGGCCTCATCGAACGGCGCGCCCGACTGCAAGCAGGCCGCTGACCAGCTCTGTCAGAGCAAGGGCTATAAGGAAGGCAAGAGCCTGAATGCCGATTCCGCCGAGAAATGCTCGGCCAAGGTCCTGATCCCGGGCCGGCAGCGCAAGCCGGACGATTGCCGCACCGATACTTTCGTGACCAGCGCGCTGTGCCAGAACTGAGCGACTCGCGCGCATGCATCAAGGAGCGCCCATGAGCCGTACGGAGCAGGATTTCCTCGGACAGCGTGAGATCGCCGACGACATTTATTACGGCGTTCAGACCATCCGGGGTAAGGAGAACTTCCACATCACCGGCATTCCGATGAACCAGGAGCCTTACTTCGTGAAGGCGCTTGGCTACGTCAAGAAGGCCGCTGCCATGGCCAATCGCGATCTCGGCGCGATCGACGCGAAAGTCGCGGACGCGATCATCCTGGGCTGCGACCGCGTCATCTCCGGCGACATGATGGACCAGTTCGTCACAGACTTCATCCAGGGCGGCGCCGGCACGTCGACCAACATGAACGCCAACGAGGTGATCGCCAACCTCGCGCTGGAATCGCTCGGCTTCGGCAAGGGCGACTATCAGCATGTCAGCCCCAACGATCACGTCAATTACGGCCAATCCACCAACGACACCTATCCGACCGCATTTCGTCTCGCCCTGATCCTGCGGCTCGAGAGCTACATGACGGCGCTGCGCCAGCTTCAGGAGGCTTTCTTCGCCAAGGGCCGCGAATTCGATCGCGTGCTGAAGATGGGGCGGACGCATCTTCAGGACGCGGTGCCGATGTCGCTCGGCGCCGAATTCCGGGGATGGGGCACCACGATCGGCGAGGAGGTCGATCGCATCTCGGAAGCGCGCGCTTTGCTCCGCGAGATCAATCTCGGCGCCACCGCGATCGGCACCTCCGTGACCGCGGCCGTCGGCTATCCCAAGCTCGCGGTCCGGCATCTCAGTGCGCTGACCGGCGTCGACTTCATCCTCGCCGGCGATCTCGTCGAGGCGACCTCCGACACCGGCGCCTATGTGCAGCTCTCCGGCGTCCTCAAGCGCACCGCCAGCAAGCTGACCAAGATCTGCAACGACATTCGCCTGCTTGCCTCGGGCCCGCGCGCCGGCTTCAACGAGATCAACCTCCCGCAGCTTCAGCCGGGCTCCTCGATCATGCCCGGCAAGGTCAATCCGGTGATCCCCGAAGTGGTCAACCAGACCAGCTTCCTCGTCATCGGCCTCGACACCACGGTGACGCTGGCGGCCTCCGCCGGCCAGCTCCAGCTCAACGTGATGGAGCCGGTGATCTCGTTCGCGCTGTTCTTCTCGATCCGAACCATGGAGCGTGCCGTCAACAGCCTGCGCGAGAATTGCGTCGTGGGCATCACCGCCAACGAGGAGCATACCCGCAACATGGTGCTGAACTCGCTCGGCATCGTCACCGTGCTGAAGCCGCTGCTCGGCTACAAGCAATGCGCCGAGCTCGCGCGCGAGGGCTATAAGAGCGGCAAGTCGCTGCACCAGATCGTCGTGGTCGAGCGCAAGCTGCTCACGCAGGAGAGATGGGACGAGATGTTCTCGTTCGAGCGGCTGATCAATCCGGATTTGATCGGGTAGCGGTTGATTGTAAGCAGCTCTCGCGGCGTCATTGCGAGGAGCTCTTGCGACGAAGCAATCCAGGCTGCCTCCGCGGAAACAGTCTGGATTGCTTCGCTTCGTTCGCAATGAGGAGAAAGCGGACGGGTAGGAATTCCGCCATTTGGAATTGCCGCAGCCCCGTCCGCGCACGACGTCAAGACGCAATACTTGACAGTGGAAAGATTGCCTTGTTGGTATCATTCCAATCTTCAATTTTGAGCGCCAAGAGAGGATCGTTCCGCAATGTCCATGCCTGCCTTGTTTAGGGGACGCCTGTCGATCCCGGTGATCGGTTCGCCGCTTTTCATCATCTCGGTGCCCGACCTCGTGATCGCGCAGTGCAAGGCGGGCGTGGTCGGCTCGTTTCCGGCACTGAACGCGCGGCCGCCGGAGCTGCTCGACGAGTGGCTGGCGCGGATCACCGAAGAGCTCGCGGCCTATGACCGCGCGCATCCGGACAGGCCGTCGGCGCCGTTTGCGGTCAACCAGATCGTGCACAAGTCGAACAACCGTCTCGACCACGACATGCAGCTCTGCGCCAAGTACAAGGTGCCGATGATCATCTCCTCGCTCGGGGCACGCGAGGAGCTGAACCAGGCCGTGCACGGCTGGGGCGGCATCGTCTTCCACGACGTCATCAACCAGAAATTCGCACACAAGGCGATCGAGAAGGGCGCCGACGGCCTGATCCTGGTCGCAGCCGGCGCCGGCGGCCATGCCGGCACCATTTCGCCGCTCGCCTTCGTCGCCGAGACGCGAAAATGGTTCGACGGTCCGATCGCGCTGTCGGGCGCGATCGGCAACGGCAAGGCGATCCGCGCCGCGCGCATCCTCGGCGCCGACTTCGCCTATATCGGCTCGGCCTTCATCGCGACCAAGGAAGCCAACGCGGTCGAGCGCTACAAGGAGATGATCGCCGGCTCGACCGCCGACGACATCGTCTATTCCAACCTCTTCACCGGCGTGCACGGTAACTATCTGAAGCCCTCGATCCTCGCCGCCGGCATGGATCCGGAAAACCTGCCGACCTCCGATCCGTCCAAGATGAATTTCGGCACCGACGCCTCCGGCGAGCGCGCCAAGCCGAAGGCCTGGAAGGAGATCTGGGGAAGCGGCCAGGGCATCGGCAGCGTCGACGGCATCCTACCCGCGGCCGACCTGATCGCGCGCTTCAAGAAGGAATACGAGGAAGCGATCGATCCGCCGTTGTGACCCTCTCGTGTCCCGGACGCGCTGCAGCGTGCAACGCTGCTGCGCAGAGCCGGGGCCCATCGTGCTAACGTATGGACCCCGGATCAGCAGCGCACCGCCAGGCGCTGCGCAGCGTCCGGGGAACGTCAACCGAGGCTGATTGAACCCATGTCCGCCATCTATCGCGTCGACGGCAACAACGTCGTCACCAGCCCGGACGCAGCCGGTCCCTGGGACCGGCGCATGCAGCATGGTTCGGCGCCGGCGTCGCTGGTGACGTGGGCGGCCGAACGCATCCCGACACCGGTGCCGATGAACATCGCGCGCGTGACCATCGACCTGATGCGTCCGGTGCCGGTCGCGCCGCTCACGATCGCGACCGAAATCCTGCGCGAGGGCCGCAAGATCCAGCTCTGCGAGATCAAGCTGCTGGCGGACGGCGTGCAGGTGGTCGGTGCCACCGTGCTCAAGATCAAGGCGCAGGCGCAGACGCTGCCCGCTGACGTCAAAGAGCTCCCGGTGACGTTGCCGCCACCGGAGGACTCGCTGGTCGAGGACGGTCACGCCGCCACCAGCCCGTTCGTGCGATCGGTCTCGATGCGCGCCGCGCGCGGCCGCTTCGGCCAGGCCGGCGCGGGCGCGATCTGGTTTCGCGTCGACCATCCGCTCATCGAGGGCGAGGCCATCTCGCAGGCGATGCGTGCCGTGGTCGCCGCCGACTTCTCCAACGGCACCGCCTCCTCGCTCGACTTCCGCGCCTGGACCTACATCAACGCCGATCTCACCGTGAGCTTTTCGCGCCAGCCGGTCGGCGAGTGGATATTGCTCGACGGTGAATCCTGGATTGGCCCCGACGGCGCCGGCCTTGCGATGTCACGTCTTGCCGACAGGCAAGGCTATTTCGGCCGGGCGGTGCAGAGTCTCGTGATCGAGAAGCGGTGAGCGTAACGGCCTTACGTGACCGCGCCCTGAGCCGATTGAACGGCAGGCTTCCGCCGCCGCGGAAGGGATGCTTAGTCGTGTTCGACGCCGGCATCCTGCCAGTTCACATGCCGTAGAAGATCTTGATCCCCCACAGCATCACGATGATAGCCGTGATCAACGTGATCGCGGCGACTGCACTTTCCAGGGAAGCGACTCTCATTTTACTCTCCGCTTCCCAGCCCCGTCAGCGGTCTAGTTGATTCCCGGATTCGCGAGCAATCGTGCGGGCCTCGTCGGCGCGTACTCCGCGGCACATTGTGGTGTCCCGGCCACAACAACACCGTAGAATTCCGGGGTTTTACCCTACCATTCGGTCCCGCCCACTCCAGAAGCCCGCACGCAGTACCTTCTTGTCGACCTTGCCGACGCCGGTCATCGGCAGCTGCTTGACGAACTGGATCTGCTTTGGTGCATGCGCCGAGCCCTTTCGCGTCTTTACGAGGTTGATCAGCTCGTCGGGATCTGGCCGTGCGCCCTCGCGCGGCACGACGACGGCCGTGACCGCCTCGCCCCATTTCTCGTCGGGAATGCCGACGACGGCGACCATCGCGACGTCGGCGTGCTGCGACAGCACGTCCTCGACCTCGCGCGGGAAGATGTTGAAGCCGCCGGAAACGATCATGTCCTTCTTGCGGTCGAGGATGAACATGTAGCCGCGCTCGTCCTGGCGCGCGATGTCGCCGGTGTGGACCCAGCCGTTCTTCAGCGTCGCGGCGGTGATGTCGGGCCGCTTCCAGTACTCCGCCATCACGTGTGGCGCACGCACGCAGATCTCGCCGGCCTCGCCCGTCTTCACCTCCTGGTCGTCGTCATCGAGGATCCTGACCTCGCAGGCCGCGATCGGAAAGCCGCAGGACAGGAACAGCTCGGGCCTGCTGGGATCGTGGTCCGCCTTGCGCAGCACCGAGACGGGATAACATTCGGTCTGGCCATAGAGCTGCGAGAACACGGGCCCGATGCGTTCGATTCCTTCGACCAGCCGGCTCGGCGACATCGCGGAGGCGCCATAGAGCACCAGCTCGAGCGAGGAGAGATCCGTCTTGTCTAGCGCAGGCTGATCCAGCAGCACGTAGACCATGGTCGGCACGAACAGCGTGAAGTTGATGCGCTCGCGCGCGATCGTGGCCAGCACGGCTTCGGGATCGAAACCCTTCAGCATGTGCACGGTGCCGCCACGCATCAATGTCGGCAGCACCTTCGTGCCTGCGACGTGACTGATCGGCGCGACCGTGAGATAGCGCGCGGCCTCGGGAATCTCGAAATCGGCGAGGATCGCGCCGGCGGCGCCTGCATTTTCGCGATGATAGCGCAGCGCGCCCTTGGATTTGCCGGTGGTGCCGCCGGTGTAGTTCAGCGTGGCGAGATCGTCGGGGCCGGCGAGGCACTGCGCGCTGGCATGTCCCCCATTCTCGATCGCCGCCAACAGGTCGACGCCGTAGCCGGCCGGGCCCATGGTGAAGACGGCCTTCAGCCGCCCGGCTTTCGCCGCGAGCTCGCCGCCGCGATCGCGGAAGGCGGCGGCATCGACCACCAGCATCTCGGCTTCGGAATCCTCGAGCTGAAACAGCTGGTCCTCGAGCGACCCCAGCGGATGCAGCCAGGTGATGCAGAGCCGGGCCAGTTGCGCCGCGACACCGGCGCACCAGGTGTCGGCACGGTTCGCAGTGAGGAAGGCGACGCGCGCGCCCGGCTGCAGGCCGAGCCGCATGAACACGCCCTGGATACGTCCGATCAGGTCGATGGTGCCCTGATAGCTCAGCGTTCCCCCGGGCCAGGCGAAGGCGGTGCGGTCGGGATAGCGCGACAGCGCCCGTAGCGTCTGCGCACAAGCCGGGGACGATGCGTGGAGCGGATCAGGCATATGTTTCCTCGTTGCTTTGTCACCGGCTTCTGACGTGCCAATGTTGCGATAACGCTAGCACAGCGAATGCGGGATGAAAGCCCGCGCAGGGAGGCGAGCTTGCCATCGGATCGACTGCAACGTTTCGGCGATCGTCTCGCGCTGCCGCTGATCGCGGCGCCGATGTTCCTGGTCTCGGGCATCGAGCTGATGGTCGCGGCTTGCCGGAGCGGCGTGATCGGCAGCTTTCCCACCGCGAATTGCCGTGGCATGGAACAGCTCGATGACTGGCTCACCAGGATCGAGATTCGGCTGCGGCAGCACGAGGAGCAAACCGGACGCAAGGCCGCGCCGCTCTGCCCCAATCTGATCGTGCATCGCTCCAACGCGCGGCTCGCGCAGGATCTCGCCGTGCTGCTGCGGCACAAGCCGGAGATCGTCATCACCTCGGTCGGCTCGCCCGCGCCCGTGTTGAAGCCGCTGCACGATGCCGGCGCATTGGTGCTGGCCGATGTCGCGTCGATCCGCCACGCCGAACGCGCCGCCGAAGCAGGCGCCGACGGGCTGGTGCTGCTGACGGCCGGCGCTGGCGGCCAGACCGGCTGGCTCAATCCATTCGCCTTCGTCCGCGCGGTCCGCGCATTCTATGACGGCCTCATCGTGCTCGCGGGCGGCATCAGCGACGGCCGCGCGCTGCATGCTGCCGAAGTGCTCGGCTGCGATCTCGCTTATATGGGCACCAAGTTCATCGCGACGCGCGAGAGCATGGCGGACGACCGCTACAAGCGGATGCTGGTCGAGAGCAGCGCCGACGACATCCTGCTCACCACCGCATTCACGGGTCTTCAGACCAGCATGCTGAGGCCGTCGATCCTGGCCGCAGGCCTCGATCCCGACGACCTGCCGGCGCATGGAGCGATCGACATCGCCAAGGATATCGACGTTGCCGCGCGCGAAAGCCGGCCGAAGCGCTGGCGGGACATCTGGAGCGGCGGGCACTCGACCTCCGGTGTCACGGAGGTGCTCGCCGCCGGCGATCTCGTCGCCCGGACGGTTGCCGAATATCGCGAGGCGGCCGGGCGGTAGGCCGTGCGGGAGACGAGGCGCGACCCCCGCCCACGGTTGATCCAGCGCTCTCCCGCCCCGTCCATTTAACGGCAGATTAACCATCGCCCGCCAAGAATCCCTCAGGCCGCCAATCAGGACGAGAGGGACAGGCGATGGATTTCGACTATCTCAACAGCAAGACAGCCGCGACGCTGGATGAAATCCGCGTTCGCGTGGCCCACGCGCTGGCCCGTCACCCGCTCTGCCGCAACGTCCGCTTCGACATCGTCAGCGTTCCCCGCACCCGCCGGGGCGGCAATTGGACGGTGACGCTGCAATCGGTCGAGCCCCGCGCGGTCTGGGAGGCCTCCGAGATCGTCGCCGACATCCAGGACGCCTACGACCTTCGCGCAGCTGCCTGATTTCGTTGGCTTTTTCGGAGTGTGTCGCGGTCGGCATAGCGATTGTCGCAACGAAAGCACACTCAAGCCTTATTTCGTGCCTTTTTCCTCGGCAACGTTAACAAACTCGTGAAGTGCCCGCTCCCGGAGGGACGTTTGTCCAAAGCCATCACCATCACCGTGCTGACCTGTTTTCTCGTCCTCGGCGCCGCCACGACCGCCATTCTCGGCCGTGACAGCGTGCCCAGTGTCAGTGCGGGGATGATCTCGCAGACGCCTCCGGCCAAGCCGCTCGCCGCCAACCGCGCCGCCAAGGCCGATCGTCTGGTTCCCACCCTGGCGCTGGCCTCGGCCGCCTTCGAGCCGGTCCAGGTCGCTGCCGACAAGCTGGCCCAGGCCCCGCCGCTGACAGAGCCGCTGCGCCAGGCTTTTGCCGCCGCTACGCCCTCCGACTTTCCGATGCCGAAGCCGAGCGTGAACGAGGCGCCCGCCGCGGCGGAGGTACCCGCCGTCGAAGTCCCCGCCGCCAAGCCGAAGGTCGTGGCCAAGCCGCAGCCGCAGAAGAACTACACGCTGCTGTCCGACGCGCAGATCGCGGGCATCAGGGATCGCCTGAAGCTGTCGTCGTCGCAGGAATATTATTGGCCGTCGGTCGAGACCGCGCTCCGCAACGTCGTCCGCAAGATCTCGGCCAACAAGCTCTCCAACCCGAATGCGCCTGGCGTGCCGATCGATCCGAATTGCGACGAGGTCCAGCAGTTGAAATCGGCGGCGATGCCGCTGTTGTTCCAGCTGCGTGACGACCAGAAAGAGGAAGTACGCAAGCTCGCCCGCATCATCGGGCTGGAGAAGGTCGCGCAGCAGATCTGACGCGCAAGTTCCTTTCGGAACTGCTTTCGTACCAGGAACATCTGGCAATCAACGTGCGTTGCTCGCTCCAAAGAGGGAGTGGATCAATGCGCGCCTCGACAGCCTATTTCGTCGGTGCCGGAACCATCATCGCGGCCATCGCCATTGGTCTCGGCGGCGGCATCGTCGCCGGCAACATCATGAATCCGGTTTCGTCCAAGCAGGGCCCGGACACCAGCAAGATGGCGCAACGCGCCGAATCCGCGGGCACGCCGGCGGCGACCAACACGCCATCGGAACGCGTGAATTATCTCACCGGCTCGCAAGCCTTCGGGGCGCTGATCGCCACGCCGGCGCAGGCCGAAGCCAAGCCTGAAGCTGTAAAGGCTGACCCTCAACCCGCTCAGGCAAATGTTGCGCCGACACCGCCGCCTTCGCAGGCCGCTGGAGTCGAGCCGCCCAAGGAACAGGCCAAAGGGCAGGTCAGGGAACAGTCCAAGCCGGCAATCGCATCGTCACCGAGAGCAGTCAATCCGGCCGAGCAGCAGGCATCGGCCGACCCGGCCGCTTCGGTTGACAACGCCTACGCCAAGGCCAGGGATTCCGACGTGAAGCGCGCCGCGTCCGAGCGACGCCGGATCGAGCGACGGGCCGAGCGCCGCCATTACTACGAGGCTCGCGAGCCGCGCGGCATGCGCGACCGCACCGATTGGGACGACGTCGCGCGCAACATCCGCGAGGATTCCGATGCGCGCGACTATGCAGGCCGTTCGCGCGGCGGCTTCCCGCAGATCAGGCTGTTTGGGGACGACGACTGACACCCGCCGAGCTCGGCGAAACGGAAGCCGGGTTCGCTCCGCTGGAAGCGCACCCGGAGCGAGGCCGGCTCAGCCTCCGCGAGACTCCACGACCTTGCGGCAGCCGTCCGAGAGCTTCGACTTGTTCTCACGCAGGCAGGCATTCATCTGCGGCGGCTTGCCGACATGCTCGGCGCAGAATTTGCTGGCATCGCCGCGGCAGGCCATCTGCTCCTGCAGCGTCGGGCCGGATTGCGCAGCGGCGGACAATGCGGTGGCGGCGAGCAGCAGCGCGGCAAGAACCGAAATCTTCATAAAGCACCTCTTTGGAATTGACGTTGGTCCCGCCTGGGATCAAGCGGCCGGACGATCTCGCAAAGGTGGCGCGCAGGTCCATGCCATGTTCATGGCACCGGGCGTGTCCTCCCGGCCGCCGCACCCCCATCTTCATGGCATGTATCCGCACACGGTCTTTTGCCATTCAGGCTGCACGTCGGCCGCGAAATCCGGAATTGCACCGGGACGCCGAACGGGAAGCAGGAGAGCAAGATGTCGAAAAGAGCGGGAGCGTTGAGCGCTGGGCTGACGATCATGGCGCTGGCGGGTGCGGCGATGGTGTCGTTGGGCACGAGCCCGGCGCAGGCTGTGGTCTATTGCAAGACCGTCGGCGTGCCCAAGGGCTGCGTGGTGCGGCCGACGGCGGCCGTGGTGGTCGCGCCGGGAGCTCCGGTGGCGCGGGCCGCGGTCGCAACGCCAGGTGTCGGCGCGCCCGGCGTCGGCGTGCGCGCCGGTACGCCGATGAATCGCGGCGGCCCGGTCAATCGCGTCGGCGTGCGCTGATCATCCTTTCGGTTGAATTGATTGCATTGCTTCGGGCCAATGGGCCCTGCGGACGAAGACCCCCCGTCCTCCGCAGGGGCAAACACCCGGGCCCGTTCCCTCTCTCCGTGCGCCCCACACGTTCGGGGAGGGGGCCTTTCAGCCCGCGGCTGCATCGCTCTCGGGAAAACGCTGCGGCAGTTGCAGCCGTACGCGAGTGCCTGAGCCATCCGAGCTCAGAGCGAGCACCGCCCCGCAGCGCGCGGCGCGACTCCTCATGTTGCGCAAGCCCCTCTGGCCGGCGGTAGCGCCATTTTCGGCGAGCGCAAACCCCTTGCCGTCGTCCGTCACGCTCATCACGCCACAGGGACCCTGACCATCGTCGAGTGTCTCGATGCAGACCGCGATGTGACGCGCCTCGGCGTGCTTCACCGCGTTGGTCACGGCTTCGTCGAGAATGCGCACGATCTGGATGACGTGCCAGGGCCGCAGCTCGGGATGCAGCGGCAGGCCCTGCGGCGTTGCCACGCGCCAGTCGAGCGCGATGTCGTGCGGCCGCAATTGCGCCGTCGCGCGCTCGCGCCATGAGCCCAGCGCGAGCATGAGGTCGCCGCCGATGTCGTCCATGGAGTCGATGACGAGCCGCAGGTCCTTCAGTGCGGCACGGGCGGCGTCCGTGATGGTCGCCCCCTCATGGCCGCGCTCGGACAGCGCGACGATGCTGACGAGCTGGCCGCCGAGACCGTCATGCAGGTCCCGCATTAGGCGCGTGCGCTCGTTGGCGAGCGCTGCGGCGCGGGCGCGTTCCTCCTCGCGGACAAAACTCGCCTTCAGCCGCTCCTCGGCCTCGCGCACGCGTGCGACGAGCTGGCCGGCAAAGCTGTCGACCTGGTTCAGCGCGCGCGCAAAGCGCCAGGTCAGCCCGGCGCCGATCGCCACCAGCATGGCCGAATAGGACAGGCGTGAGACGAAGATGCGCTCGTTGGGCATGATGTCGAACACCGACAGCATGTCGTGGACCCAGCAGGTCAGAACGATGGTCACCGCGCAGCCGATCGTGAAGCTCGCCGCGTCCTGCCGCCGGATCACCGCCGTCGCGGTGACGCAGGCCATCAGGAATAGGCAGAGACCGACGGTCGGGATGCCGAGCACCAGAAACAGGATGCGCGGCATCGGCGGACCTGCGATCAGTCCCACGCCGAAGATGATCAGCCCCGGCGCGAACACCAGTGTGGCATAGCGCGGCCAGCGCCAGCCGAAGAACAGCACGCCGAAAACGACGATCAGTGCGCTCTCGATCGGCGCGGAGGCGAGCAGCACGGCGGCGATCCGCGACGTCATTGCCGGCGGCACCGGCGGCGGCAGGAATGCCTGGATGACGCCGAGCACCATGGCCACCGCCAGCACGCCGTAAACCGGCTCGTGCCGCCGCATCAGCCACATGATCGCGAGGATGACGGCGAGGATCGCCTGCCAGGCAGAGAACACCACCTGCAGCGTGACGAACAGCAGCGTGCGCGTCTCATAGGCCGGCCGCAGGCTCTTGTCGGGGCCGACATAGACGGTGTCGAGAAAGCCCTTGAGCGGCCCCCATACGAACAGCCGCACCGTGATCTCGTTGCTGCCGTCGCGCAGCAGCGAGGACGGAATCGCCGCGATCTGCGGCGTGTTGCGGTCCGGCCGATTGGCGTTGGCATCGCGCCGGGAATCCAGCACCACGACGCCATTGACGGCGACCTCCACGGCGTTGCTGAACCGCGGCAGGTACACCGACCATCCCGATCCCGCATCTTCGCCGCGGAACGCGAAAGTGCCGGTGTAGAGCGGCGGATCGGCCAGCGAATAGCGCGATGCGGTGAAATGCGGCAGCGTCACTGCGCGCGTCGCGCCGGCCTCGCGCGCCGAAAACACATTCACGGCGAAGTCTTCGGGGTCGCTGGGCTGGAGCAGCCTGAGCCCGAGGATGGTGCAGATCACGATCAGGGCCTGGAGCAGCAGATAGGGCACGAGGCGCGACACGATCAGCCGGCGCCTTGTGCGCCTCGGTGCCTTCACCGCGATCTCGCTCACAGCTTGATCAAGCCCTGCTGCACGGCTTCGAACACCGCCTCGCTGCGGGTGTGCACCTCGAGCTTGCGATAGATGTTCTTGATGTGGCCGGGCACGGTCTGCCTGGACAGGCCGAGATGGCTCGCGATCTCGGCATAGCTGAAGCCCTTTGCGATGCCCCAGAGAATGTCGATCTCCCGCGGGGTCAGTCTGGCCGTGTTGAGCACGGGGCCCGGCGCCGGCTCCGCCGAATTCTGCGCGGCACCTTGTGTTCTGCGCACGATGAAACGGGCGATCGAGGCCGAGATCGGCGAATGGCCCGCAACCAGGTCGCGTACCGTGGTGGCGATGTCGGTCGGGAAGGCGTCCTTGAGCAGATAGCCGGTGGCGCCGACCGTGATCGCCGAGATCACGCTTTCCTCGTCGCCGAGCGCGGAGATCACCATGATCTCGGTCTCGGGAAAGCGCTGGCGGGTTTCGCGGATCAGTTCGACGCCGTGGCCGTCGGGAAGCCTGAGATCGGTCAGCAGCACGCGCGGCGCCCGCTCGCCGAGCGCGGCGCGGGCTTCCGCGAGCGTGCCGGCGCTGCGCACCTCGTAGCCGGCCTTGACCAGCGCATCCTGGAGCCGCCAGCAGGTCGGCGCGTCGTCCTCGACGAGGAGGATGGTAATGGCCTCACCCGTCTCGCCCTGTTCGCTCATGGTCATCGTCCCGCGACCCGCGTGTCCCCCGCGGCGCGAGGCAAGTCTAGCTGGAGCGCGGATGCCGTGACACCCATAATCATGGGGGCGGCGACGCGCGCCGTCTACGAAAGATCAGCCCGCGGCGGCGGATAGCGCCGTGCCAGCGCCGATAGAGGCAAATGTCGTTCGTCCACCGGCAGCTCCAGATAGGCCAGCACCAGCGGCCGCTTCCAGTCCCCGACGCCGAAATCCATCGTCATCCATTTCTGCGGCTCGGGCCCTTCGAGGCCGCGGACCCAGACGAAATAACGCGGCAGGTCGTCAGCGTCCGTATCCGTCGTGCGTCTCCTGGCCATCGAAGCTGTCCCGCTGCGTCAACAATCATTGCCGCACGATATAGGGAATATCCGGGCGAAGTCGAACGCCCCGCGGGGTTTAGAAACTTCCCGCGAGGGCGGCGCCGAGTGGCGTGGCTGTCGTTGTCCGTCAGGCTTCGATCCGTTCGAGAAACGATCGCATCAGCGAAACCACCTCATCGAGGTTGGTTTCAAGCAGCCAATGTCCGCCATCCAGGAGATGCAGTTCGGCATCCGGCAGGTCGCGGAGATAGGCGCGCGCCGACGCTTCGGGCATGTAGTGATCTTGCGGTCCCCACACGATCAATGTCGGCGGCTTGTGCTGCCGGAGATAGCGGCGGTGCTCGGGAAACCATTGGCGGTTAGCCTTGAGGTCGAACAGAACGTCGGCGATGGCATCCTTCCGCCGCTCGCTCATCAGCGACCAGTGCAATTGCCAAAGGTCCGGCGCGATGAGGCCAGCCAAATCCGCACGCACGTCGTTCAGGAACTCGTCGCGGAAATTGTCTTCGGTGACAGCGTCCCTCATCGCAGCACGCATCTGTTGATCGGGCAGCGACCAGGTCTTCTCGATGTCGGCGTATTTCGGGCCAAGCGCATGTTCGTAAGGTATGTCGCCGTTCTGAATGATCTGGGCCACCACCCGCTCGGGACGCATGATCGCGAGCCTTGCTCCGATCGGTGAGCCGAAATCATGAAGATAGATCACGAAGCGCTCGATCTTCAGCTGCGTCACGAACTGGTCGAGCCACTCGGCATAGCCGTCGAAGCTATATTCGAAGTCATCGGGCGTCCCGCTATAGCCGAAGGCGGGATAGTCAGGCGCAATCAGCCGCCATTTGTCGGCCAGTCTCGGCATCAGATTGCGGAATTCGTAGGATGAACAGGGGTAGCCGTGCGGCAGGAGAACGACGGGTGCGTCTTCTGGTCCTGCTTCCCGGTAGAACGTGTCCACCGGTCCGACCTGAACCCTGCGATGTCTGACGCGTGTGTCCATGCCTCGCTTCCTTTGTAGGTAAAGCGCCACTTTGGCGTGGCGTTCCCGGCATCTGCATCTCTGCGGTGGCTGGGCGGCGGCCGGATCCGAGGGAACAACGACCGCGAGCGCCCGTTACGAAACAACATCGGAACGGGAGGTCGTCGTGATCCACCACGTCTCGGTCGGGACGAATGATGTTCAACGCGCGAAGCGCTTCTACGATGCCGTCTTGCCCATCGTCGGTATTCTGCCGATGGCCGAGGACGAGGGCGGACTGGGTTACGGAAGCGGCACGTTTCACTTCAGCGTTCAGGTTCCCATTGATGGACAACCCGCGACCGTGGGCAATGGCAGCCATATCGCCTTTGCCGTCGAGAACCGTTCGATGGTCGATCGTTTTCACGCAGCAGCATTAGAGCATGGTGGCAGCGATGACGGCGCGCCGGGGCTGCGGCCGAATTACGACCCCAATTACTACGGGGCGTTCGTCCGCGATCCCGACGGTCACAAGATCGAGGCGGTGACCTACTCGGCCAAATAGCCGCGAACGGGAGGCGGCCATGCCGACCATTCCCTATGCAATCATCGAAGCGCCTTCCACGCTGGGTCTTGCGACCGACGGCGTGGAGCGCTTGCCCGAGCAACTCCTGAACGTTGGTCTTGCGGAGCGCATCGGTGCGCGCCGTGCCGGGCGGCTGCTGGCGCCCCCGAAGGATCCGACGCCCGATCCCGAGACCGGCACGTTGAATGCCAGGGCCATTGCGGCCTGGTCGCCCAAGCTCGCCGACGCAGTGGAAGCCGTGCTCGACGCGGGCGAGTTTCCGGTGGTGCTGGGCGGCGATTGCACGATCCTGCTGGGTTCGATGCTCGCGTTTCGGCGGCGCGGCCGCTACGGCCTGTTCTTCATCGATGGCAACGCCGATTTCTTCCAGCCCGAGGCGGAGCCCAATGGTGAGGGCGCTTCGATGGACCTCGCCTTCGTCTCCGGCTTTGGTCCGCCGCTCCTGACCAACATCGAAGGCCGCGGCCCTCTGGTCCGCCCTGAAGACGTTGTCGCGTTCGCCTATCGCGATCACGGGGATCAGGAGGAGTACGGAAGCCAGCCGATTCCCGACGAACTCAAGGCGCTTGACCTCCCCACTGTGCGCGCGATGGGCATCGAGGCCGCTGCACGCGAAGCGGTCGATCACCTGACGCGCGCCGAACTGGACGGCTTCTTCATCCATGTCGATGCCGACTGTCTCGACGACGCCATCATGCCGGCCGTCGACTTTCGCGTGCCCGGCGGATTGTCGTGGGACGAGTTGTCGACCGCGCTTCGGGCTGCCCTGGCGAGTGGCAAGGCCGTCGGCCTCGAGATCACCATCTACAATCCGCGCCTGGATGAAGACGGCAGCGCCGGGCGCGGCCTGGCCGATGTGCTCGCGGCAGCGCTCGGATCGGCGGCAGCTTGAACACAGCGGACAACGTCTGCTTTCAGCGCGCGCGTCCCGCCGATCAGCGCCACAACCTGCAAGTCGCGACGCGATTGATGTCGGCGAGCCGCCTTGCGGCGTCGGCCTGGAGATCGAGGCTGCCGACCAGCGCGAGCAGGCGCCGATGCGCGCCGTCGGCGATCTCGACCGGCAGCGGCGCCTCGTCGAACGCCTCGACATAATCGCCGACGAGACCGCTGAGCAGGCAGCACAGACCGCGCTGGGCGGGATCGTCCCGGCCGAGCGTCTCGAGCTTTTGCTGGAATGTCCGGAAGGTCCGCAGGCCGTGATGCTGCTGCGAAAGCCAATGGTGCAGGTCGTTCATGTGAGCTCCTTCGGATGGTGGAAGAAGCTGCCGGTTTATACAGCGGGGATGTGGGGATGGCTAGGGGAGGGGGAGCGGGTGTTGTTGAACCAGTCCGCCTTCGCCAAGGCTCCGGCGCGACAGCCTTCGCCGCTTCGCCCAGATGGAGTGGCGCTTGGCTTGCCAAGCCGTAGCTGCGAAGCAGCGAAGGCTGGTGCCCCTGGCCGGAATCGAACCAGCACTCCTTGCGGAACTCGATTTTGAGTCGAGCGCGTCTACCAGTTCCGCCACAGGGGCCCTCGGTCGGCCGCTCTGAGGAGGGCGTCGCGAAGCCGGCGGACTATAGCCATGGACAGGGCGGGGTCAACCCGCGCCAAAGTGATGCCGGCCGTTCTCGACAGCCGCATGGGGCGGAGTTAGCTAAGAGGTGCGACTGATCGGAGAGAGGCTGCCGTGACGACCCAGAGTGCCGCGATACCAGCATTCAAGCCGGCCGGCGCCGGTCCGGCGCTGACCGCCTCGCTGCTCGTCACCTTGATTGCCGCGGCCACGATCGCGGGCGCCTGGTTCTTCCAGCTCGTGCTGGAGATCCTGCCCTGTCCGCTCTGCCTGGAGCAGCGTTACGCCTATTATCTCGCGATCCCGCTCGGCCTCTTGACCGGCCTCGCGGCAAGAGCCGGCGCGCCGCGACCGTTGCTGCTGGCGGCGCTGGCGATCCTCGCGTTGGCGACGCTCGCCAATGCCGGTCTCGGCGCCTATCACTCCGGCGTCGAATGGGGATTTTGGAAGGGGCCGACCGATTGCTCCGGTCCCGTCGTCAATCTCGGCAATGCCGGCGATCTATTCTCGCGGCTAGACACCGTGAAGGTGGTCCGCTGCGACGAGGTGCAGTGGCGTTTCCTTGGCCTGTCGCTCGCCGGCTACAACGTGCTGATCTCGCTGCTGATGGCCGCCATCGCGGCCTGGGGATTCGTGCGGACGGCGCAGCGCTAACGCTCAATCATCCACGTCGTCCTGCGTGCGCCCGAACAGGTGCACGATGCCGGGCGTTGCGATCGTCACGAAGACGAAGCGCGACAAATGGTGGGCGCCGACGAAGATCGGGTCGATGTGCAGCGTCAGGGCCAGCGCCAGCATGGCGTCCATCGCGCCCGGCGCGAAGGCGACGACGACGTCGGAGAATTTCACCTGCGTCGTTAGCGCGACGATGCCGACGAAGATGGCGGAGACGGCGATGGCTACCGTAAACGAGCCCAGCGCTGCATTGATATGGCCTGCGAGGGTCTTGATCCGCATCCGCGCAAAGCGGCTGCCGATCAGGGCGCCGATGCCGACCAGCGCCATGCCGCGCATCCAGTCCGGCAGGCCGCCCTCGACCCAGCCTGCGCCATGCAGCGCGCTGGAGGCGATCATCGCGCCGAACATCCAGCTCGCCGGAAATCTGATCAGCCGGAGGACCAGCGCGACGGCCAGCGAGGCTGCGGCCAGCTCCACCAGGTCGAGCGGCGAGGCGATCGTCGTCGTCAGCGACGGCGCGACAGATGGCGCGACTCCTGCAATCGCCAGCACCATCGGCAGCGCCGCGGTGAGGATGATGACACGCATGGTCTGTACCACCGCGATGCCCGGCAGGTCGGCCCCGCGCTCGACCGCCAAAATCGTGATCTGTGACAGCGCGCCCGGGCTGCCGGCGAGGAAGGCCGACGTGCGGTCCCAGCCATGGATGCGCTGCAGGTAATAGCTCGAGCCGAAGGTCGAGCAGAAGGTCGCGAGCGCGAGCAGGCCGATGGTGACGGGATAGGCGCTGACCTGCTGGAGCAGATGGCGCGAGACGACCGACCCCAGCGAGATGCCGAGCAGCACCAGCACGATCTGGGTCAGGATCGGCGGCAGCGTCAACTGACGGCCGGCGATCGCGGCGATCGCGACGGCGATCATCGCGCCCGAGATCAGACCGCCGGGAAGGCCGGCGAACAGAAATACGAGGCCGCCGGCGGTGCCGATGACGAGCGTTTCCACCGTGCTCATGACACTGGCACGTGTCGGCCGTTGGAACGGCAGGGAGGCGACGATCTGCTTCACGCCGCCTTATCGCAAATCAGCGCGAGGCGCACAATTGCAGGCTCGTCATGCCGCAATGCGCGCGCCTCTCGCTGATGCTCGCAGGAATCGCGACGGACTTACTTTTTGTCGGCTGCGGGGGCGGCGGGCGCTGCGGGGGTTGTGGCGCCGGCCCTCGCTTCCTTCTTGCACTCGCGGCGGAATTTCTTGCGCTCCTTGCCCTTCAATCCCTTGGCGTCCGCCTGCCTGGAGCATTCCAGCGATTCCGCTGACCGCTCCTTCGTCGCCTTCTTGTCGGCGGCGACGGCGGCAGCGTCGGTCTTGGCCGCCGGCGCGGCGGTCTGCGCGAAGGCGGCGCCGGTGACGAGCAGGGAGGCGAGAGCGATGGCGGCGAGGCGGGACGTGACGGTCATGTGGTGCACTCTTCTTGCGAGAATTGCGAAGGGCTGGGACCGTCGGCCTGTGTTGCTGAACGCGACATGAATGATGAGAGGGGCTGGGATCACTATATTTTGCCGGCGCAACTCATCGCATCCTTGTCGCAAGCGGCCGGCACGCTAGGATAGCAATGTTCGTTTCACTTCCGTCGAGGAAGACCAAGGAGGAGACCCAAGGGATGACCATTCAAACGAAATTGTTGTGCGTGATTGCAGCGTCGGGTGTCGCGGCATTGGTGGCGAGCGCGCCGGCGCAGGCGCTGACCTCGCAGGAATGCAGCGCGAAATATCAGGCGGCCAAGAAGGACGGCTCGCTCGGCACCATGAAGTGGAATGACTTCCGCAAGGCCCAGTGCGGTGCCGACGCAACGCCTGCCGCTGCGCCGACCGCGGCGGCGCCGGCCGCCCCCGCAGCTCCCGCCGAGCCGAAGCAGGCGAAGAAGGAGGCCACACCCGCCGCCGCACCGGCGCTGCCGGCAGGACCTGCGATCTATCCGAACGCGGTCGATCCGAAATATGCCAAGGAGACTCCCGGCAAGGCCCGCCTGCACACCTGCGTCGACCAGTACAATGCCAACAAGACGACCAACGGCAATGGCGGCTTGAAATGGATCCAGAAGGGCGGCGGCTATTACAGCGAATGCACCAAGAAGCTGAAGGGCGCCGCCTGAGCTTCGAGACGACGCCACATTGCGATGGCCGGAGCCGAGCTCCGGCCATTTCTCTTTAATCCAACAGCTTCTCGGCCGATTTCGCCACCAGCTGCGAGCGCTTGCGTGGGCCGCGCTCGACGAACAAGAGACTCTGGCCGAAGATGAAGCAGTAGAACAGGAAGGCCTGTGCCTCAGCCTCTTCGGCCTCGAGTCCGGTTGCGCGATAAAGCTCGGTGACATGCGCGAGCCGCGCTGCGTCCACGCTCGCCGCCGCCGCCGCCGCGCCCTCGTCGGAACGGGCCCATTGCCGGATCGCAAGCTCGATCGCCATGGCTGCCGGGTTCAGCCGCTCGGAATAGAGCTGGATCACCGCCTTCAAGCGCTCGCGTGGCTCTTGTCCGTCGAGACTCGTCTGCTGCGCGATGGCCGCTGTGCGTCCCTCGCGCCAGCGCTCCAGCATGGCTTCGAGCAGCGCGGCGCGGTCGGCAAAGCGGCGGTAGAAGCCGCCCTTGGTAACGCCGAGGTTCTTGGCGAGCACCTCGACCCGCACGCCCTCGACCCCGGAGCGGGCGAGCTCGGCAAAACCTGCCTCGACCCAGACATCGCCCTTGCCGTCGCTCATAAGGAAGCCTCGCCGATTCTCGATACGGTGCCGTATTGCTAGCGCGGCAGAGCTCTGATACGCTACCGTATCAACGATAAAGGATGAACAGGGAGCAATGGCGATGGAGCAGGAGGCGACCTATCGCGGCACGGTCTATCCGTGGCAATGCGATCACGTCGGCCACATGAACATCATGTGGTATGTCGGCAAATTCGACGAGGCCAACTGGAATCTGTTCGCCCGGCTCGGCCTGACGCCGAGTTACTTGCGCAACTCCGGCCGCGGCATGGCCGCGGTACAGCAGAGCATCACCTACAAGCGCGAGCTGCTCGCCGGCGACATCGTCGATATCCGTAGCCACCTGCTCGAGCTCAAAGACAAGTCGATCCGCTTCCGGCACGAGATGAGAAACGCCGAGACCGGCGAGATCGCCGCGACGTGCGAGATCACGGGCGTGCACATGGATCGCAGCCAGCGCAAGTCCACGCCGTTCGCCGATGTCATCCGCGAAACTGCGTCGCGTCATCTCGCCGAGCCGGTCGAGGTGTAAGCCATGGCCGCGTTCGAACCAAAGGACCCGGGCTATCGGGCGGCGGCCATCGCCATGTTCAATGGCCAGCCTGCGATGCAGACGCTCGGCATCGTGATCGTACGCCTTGCGCCGGGCGAAGTGGAGCTGGCGATGCCGTATTCGGCCGCCTTCACGCAACAGAATGGTTTTGTCCATGCCGGTATCATTACCGCAGGCCTCGACAACGCCTGCGGCGTCGCCGCCTTCACGCTGATGCCGCGCGACGCGGACATCCTCACGGTCGAATTCAAGACGACGTTGCTTGCGCCTGCGCGCGGCACGCGTTTCGTCTTCAAGGCCGAGGTCGTCAAGCCCGGCCGCACGCTGACCTTCTGCGAAGCCAGGGCCTTTGCCGAGCACGAGGGCAAGACGACGCTGATCGCGACCATGACGGGGACGTTGATGGCGATGCTGCCGCGCGCCTGAGGCTTCGCAAGCGCCGGCCGCGAACCGCGCGTAGCCTGGCGATGACATTGTGCCTGCAAGGCTCTATACCAGCCGTAACAATTCCTGGTCCCGAACCGTATCTGCGGCGATGGGACCGAAACGGGACAAGATATGGCTGGATTTGGGAACAAGCGCCGTCTGACGACGCGGCGCGCGGCGCTGACGCTGATCGGCGCGGGTGCTTTGGCGGCGGGCGGCATCACCTCGGCTTGGGCCGCCGGCGATGACGACGAGGTGCTGACCGAAGCCAAGGTGCTGCGCGATCCCGACACGCCGGTTGCCGGCAATCCCGAGGGCAATATCACCATCGTCGAATGGTCCGATTACAATTGTCCCTATTGCCGCAAGCTCGAGCCCGAGCTGCGCCAGGTCGTCCAAGACGACGGCAAGGTGAGGCTGGTGATGAAGGACTGGCCGATCCTCGGGCCGGTCTCGCTCACGGCGGCTCGGAGTGCGCTCGCCGCCAAATTCCAGGACAAGTATCATCCGGCCCACGACGCCCTGATCGGCGTCAGCTCGCGCCTGACCGAGCCGCGCATCAACGAGCTCCTTGCCGGCGCCGGCGTCGACATGGATCGCCTGAAACGCGATCTCACCGACCGGGGCAGCGACATTGACGCGCTGCTCAAACGCAACAACGATCAAGCCGAAGCCTTCGGCTTCCGCGGCACGCCGTCCTTCATCGTCGGCAAGTACCGCGTCCCGGGTGTGCTCAGCATGAACGAGTTCGAGCAGGTCATTGCCGACGCACGCAAGGCCAAGATGAACTGAGCCGCGCGGTCCATCGCGCAACACAAAGGCGCCGCCGCGGAGTTCGCGACGGCGCCTTGTTTCATGGTGAAGCGTCGTTACTTCGACGAAATCCGGACCCAGTCCTTGTGCGCGCGGTCGCGCAGCGCGTCGAAGTCAGCCTTGGCGACATCCCAGTTCACGATGGTGCGGTTGGTGGAAGCCACCTCGCCCCTGGCGACCGATGACGTCTGCATGGAATCATAGACGTAGACGCCGCCCGCAAGCAGCAGCGCGCCCAGGATCATTCCGAAAAAAGTCTGCATGGCGAACCTCCGGTGACCGGCGATAACGTCGGCCCGGAGTGATGGTTCCGCGACAGTACGGCGCGGGTAAGGACGAGTCGTTCACGTCCCATTCAGCCACGCCAGCAGCTCCGCGTTGATCTCGCGCGGATAGGTGTGGCTGAGGTCGTCGATCTCGCGATAGGTCACATCGGCGCCGGCAGCCGAGAGCGCCGCCTGCGTCTGCCGCGCGGTCTGGACCGGAAACATCCAGTCGAGCTTGCCGTGCGTGATGAAGACGGGCAGGCCCTGCAGGCGCGCAGCGTCCGCCATCTCCGCCATCAGCGGATGGAAGGTCGCCGACACCGGCGCGAGATGGGTGAAAGGCGAGGCGTGGTCGAGACCAGTGACGTAGCAGAAGGTGCCGCCGTCGCTCATGCCGGTCAGCAGCATGCGCGAGGCGTCGACGCTCCAGCGGCTGCGCACGATGTCGATGATGCGCGCGAGGTTCGGCGTGTCAGCATCTTCGCCCATCAGCGCCCAGGTCGGACCGGTCGCGGTCGGGGTTACCAGGATTGCGCCGAGACTACGGGCGTCGCGCAGCCAGCTCCACAGGAAGCCGCGACCGTTGCCGCTGCCGCCGTGCAGCGCCATCACCAGCGGCATGGCACGCTCGGGCGTGTAATATTCGGGCACGTAAACAGAGAAGCCGCCGCGGCTGCCGGGCTCGTTGTGGTCGTGAAGGATGCCGGTGTGCTCGCTCGCACCGGTCTCCAGCCGCGATAGCAAGTCGGCATTCTCGCGATTGGCGGCGTTGAGGAAGAAGCTGCTCACGGGAGGAAACTGCGCCGCTAGGGGATAGAGCGCCTCCTGCGCCCGCGGCACGTGGCGTAGCGCGCGGAACACCGCGACCAGATCCCCATTGCCGCGCTCGACGTCGCGAATACCGGCAAAAGCGGCGAGCGTCTCGTCGCAGGCACGATCGAGCTGGCCGCGCAGTCCGGCGAACTGCTCCGGCCACGCGCCGATCTCCGCGCGCGCCGTTTGCAGCACCTCGTCCGGCGCACCGATCGCGTTCATCACAGAAGCAAAGGCGGGCGGATGCAGGTGCCGCTGGAAGAAGCCCAACGCTTCCAGCGCATTGAGCAGCGGCGGCAGCACGGCCACGATGTCGTCCACCACGGCCTCTGTCATCGCGGCTTCCTCGGTTGGGTTCAATGCAGCTTCGGCGCCTTCAACAATTTGAAGCGGTCGGTCGACGTCACCGTGACGTCGAAGGTGACGCCTTCGTGATGCACGGTGAGCGGCACGTCGACACCGGCGGCGCCGAGTGCCCACATCTTCTTGTAGAACGCGGTCTGGCTCGTGATCTTGTCGCCGTTCACGGCTAGGATGACGTCGCCGGTCTTGAGCTCGGCACGGGCGGCCGGACCATTGGC
The DNA here is from genome assembly GCF_000296215.2 of Bradyrhizobium sp. CCGE-LA001. Taxonomy (NCBI): domain Bacteria; kingdom Pseudomonadati; phylum Pseudomonadota; class Alphaproteobacteria; order Hyphomicrobiales; family Nitrobacteraceae; genus Bradyrhizobium; species Bradyrhizobium sp. CCGE-LA001. The sequence continues at coordinate 975,454 of NZ_CP013949.1, forward strand.
GGAGATCCCGATCACCACCACGCGGTTGTCGATCTCGGTCGAGTAGAGACCGAGCCAGGGCCGTGCCGGCTTGTTGACGCGGCCGAATTTGCGCAGGTCGTCGAGGATCGGCTTCAGGAGGTCGATCGGCACGATCATGTTGACGTGCTCGGCCTTGCCGTCGCGTTCGCGTTCGAGCTGAAGCGAGCCGATCCCGATCAACTCGCCGCGTTCGTTGAGCAGCGCCGTCCCGCCCCAGTTCGGATGTGCGGGATAGGTGAAGACGGCCTCATCCAGCAGATACTCCCAGTAGCCGGCGAATTCCTGCTTGGCCACGATCTGGCTCGCGACCGAACGCGTGCGGCCGCCGGCGCCGCCGACCACGACGCGGTCGCCGATCCGGGTTTCCGCCGAATTGCCGAGCCGCAAGGGCTCGATGTCGAGGTGGCCGAGTGCCTGCACGAGGCCGAAGCCGGTGACGGAATCGAAGCCGAGCGCATGCCCTTCGACCACGCGCCCGTCGCCGAGATGCAGCCAGACGGATTCCGCCTCGGTGATGAGGTAGCCGATGGTGAGCACCAGACCGTCGTCGATCACGACGCCGTTGCCGGCGCGTTCGGTGCCCAGCGTCTCGGCGCTGAAAGCGTCCGGCGGGATGATGGCGTGCAGGCCGACGACGGAGCCGAGCGCGCGGTCGAGATCGAAACCATAGTCGCTCGCACGCGGCTGGTTCGCCGGCGGCACTCTCCATTCAGTCAGTGCGGGCATGGAGTTCTCCTGGCTGAGAGCATCGCTCCGCCGTAGTCCGCGGAACGAAGCGCGAAGCACGCATAATTTAGGCCGGAGCAGGCCGTCTTGAAAGCCTCGGTCCGCAACTATTCGAGAGAACGTCGTGTGAAATCTTCGAAAGGCACGAAAACACCTCGGGCACAGGGGACGTCTTGCGATCCGGCCGCCGTCGCATGGCTGCTGTCCGGCGAGGTGCTAGGCGCCGTGCAACGAAGCTGCTAACCATTGCCGCTTCGTTGAACTTGGGATCACGGACCGAAGATGGATAACCGCAGCGACATCTGGCGTGGCGTCGACACGATCAAGGCACGTTTCATCGACCTCAGCGACAGGGTCTGGGGCATGCCCGAAGTGTGCTACACCGAGGCGCGGTCCGCCGCCGAGCATCTCGCCGAACTGCGTCATCAGGGTTTCCGCATCACCGAGAATGTTGCCGGCATTCCGACCGCGGTGATGGGCGAGTGGGGCCAGGGCGGTCCTGTCATTGCCTTCATGGGTGAATATGACGCGCTGCCGGGATTGAGCCAGGAGGCGGGCGTCGCCGAGCATCGTCCGATCGAGACCGGCGGCCATGGTCATGGCTGCGGACATAATCTGCTCGGTTCCGCGGCGTTGCTCGCCGCGACCGCGGTGAAGGACTGGCTCGCCGAGAACAAAGTGCCGGGACGCGTGCGCTATTACGGCTGCCCTGCAGAAGAGGGTGGCGCGGCCAAGGCCTTCATGGTGCGCTCCGGCGCGTTCGAAGATGCCGACATCGCCATCACCTGGCATCCGCACAGCTTCTGGGAAGTCGCGGTGACGCCCTCGCTCGCCAACACGCGGGCGGACTTCATCTTCACCGGCCGCACCTCGCATGCGGCGGCCTCGCCGCATCTGGGTCGCTCCGCGCTCGATGCGGTCGAGCTGATGAATGTCGGCGTGAACTACATGCGCGAGCACATGCCGAGCGACGCGCGCGTGCATTATGCGCTGCTCGACACCGGCGGAATCGCGCCCAACGTTGTGCAGGCACATGCGCGCGTGCGCTATTCGATCCGCGCTCGCGATCTTCCCGGCATGAACGAGCTGGTCGAGCGCGTGTCCAAGATCGCGCAGGGCGCAGCCCTGATGACCGAGACCAAGGTGGAGATGAAGATCATCTCCGCGGTCTCCAACATCTTGCCGAACGGACCGCTGGAACAGGCGCTGCACCGGGTGATGGAAGAGCTCGGGCCACCGCATTTCGACGAAGCGGACAAGGGCTTTGCCAGCCAGATCCGTGCGACGCTGAGCGACAAGGACATCTCCTCGGTCTATTATGCGATCGGGATGGAGCCGACCGATCGGCCGCTGGCCGACTTCCTGGTGCCGCTGGATGCCAAGCGCAACCCGCTGGTGGGGTCCACCGATGTCGGCGACGTCAGCTGGGTGGTGCCGACCGTGCAGGTTCACGCACCGACGGTTGCGATCGGCACGCCGTTCCACACCTGGCAGGTGGTGGCCCAGGGCAAGAGTGCCCATGCGCACAAGGCGATGGTGCAGGCGGCCAAGGCGATGGCCGGTCTCGGCATCAAGGCGCTGACGGATTCGGAGCTGATCAGGGCCGCGAAGGCGGATCTTCAAAAGCGGACGGCCAAGACGCCTTACGTCTGTCCGTTGCCGGATCACGTCGTGCCGCCGCTCGACATGTCCGTGGCGTAGAATTTCGCCTCGATACTTCGTCTGATCCGGCGAACAAATTTTCCGCAGTGCAGCGCGCAATCCAGCATGTTTTGATGCTGGATTGCCGAACGGATGGGCTGCCGGAACGCCGTTTTGCCCAACAGACAGCCACAAGACCGTTTGCACACACACGGTCCCAGTTGACGTGCACCCCATTCAGTGTGCCATCTACTGCCAGCCAAATGGGCAGCCGCGCGTCACGGCCGCCTTCATCATATGGGAACCAGACGGGGGACAACCATGCTGGATAAAGAACTGCGTTCGATGATCGGTCAGGTGAAGGACGGGCGTATGGATCGCCGTGCCTTCATCAAGCACATGGCTGCCGTCGGTCTCACCGCACCCTTGGCCAACCAGGTCCTCGCGCTCGGCGGTGTTGCCATGGCCCAGGGCACGTCCCCCTATAAGCCGACCAAGCGCGGCGGTGGCGGTGCACTGAAGTTGTTGTGGTGGCAGGGGCCGACGTTGCTCAATCCGCATTTCGCCACCGGCACCAAGGACCAGGACGGCTCGCGCCTGTTCTACGAGCCGCTCGCCTGCTGGGACCCGGACGGCAACATGAAGCTGGTTCTGGCGTCCGAGATTCCCTCGACCCAGAATGGCCTGCTGGCCGCCGACGGCAAGTCGGTGACGTGGAAGCTGAAGCCCGGCGTGAAATGGCACGACGGCAAGCCGTTCTCGGCCGACGACGTCGTCTTCACCTGGCAGTACATCAAGGATCCGGCCACTGCGGCCGTGACCATCGCAAGCTACCGCGACCTTACTGTCGAGAAAATCGACGATCTCACGGTCAAGATCACTTTCCCGAAGCCGACACCGTTCTGGGCGGACGCCTTCGTTGGAGCCCCGAACACCATTCTCCCCAAGCACCTGTTTGCCGACTATACGGGCAGCAAGTCACGGGAAGCGCCGACCAACCTTTCTCCGGTCGGGACCGGTCCCTACAAATTCGTCGAGTTCAAGCCGGGCGATCTCATCCGCGGCGTGATCAATCCCGACTATCATATGGTCAACCGGCCCTACTTCGATACGATCGAGATGAAGGGCGGCGGTGACGCGGTCTCGGCCGCGCGTGCCGTGATTCAGACCGGCGAATATGATTTCGGCTGGAACATCCAGGTCGAGGACGACGTGCTGCTGCGCCTGGAGAAGGGCGGCAAAGGCAAGACGGTTTATGCCGTTGGCGGCGACACCGAGTTTATCGCGCTCAATTTCACCGATCCGAACGTCGAGGTCGACGGCGAACGTTCGTCGATGAAGACCAAGCATCCGCTGTTCTCGGATCCCGTCGTGCGCAAGGCGCTGTCCCTGCTGGTCGACCGAGAATCCGTCAAGAAGGCGATCTACGGCCGTGCCGGCCGCACCACCGCGAACTTCCTCAACGGCCCCGAAAAGTTCGTATCCAAGAACACGAACTGGGAATTCAACATCGAGAAGGCTGCCAAGATGCTCGACGACGCCGGCTGGAAGCCCGGCGCCGACGGCATCCGCGAGAAGGACGGCAAGAAGCTGAAGATCCTGTACCAGACCTCGATCAACGGTCCGCGCCAGAAGACCCAGGCCATCGTCAAGCAGGCCTGTCAGAAGGCCGGCATTGAGGTCGAGTTGAAGTCGGTCGTCGCCTCGGTGTTTTTCTCCTCCGACGTCGCCAATCCGGACACCTATCCGAAGTTCTACGCCGACATCGAGATGTTCCAGATCCCGCTCAGCCAGCCGGATCCGTCGCAGCACATGCGCCGCTACCTGTCCACCAGCGTCGCCACCAAGGAGAACAAGTGGCAGGGCACCAACTTCCCGCGCTGGGTCAACAAGGACTATGACGACGCAATCAACGCGGCCGACATGGAGATGGACCCGGTCAAGCGCGCCGCGCACTACATCAAGGCCAACGACCTGATGTGGCAGGACACCGTGTTCATCCCCGTGATGCATCGTCTCAAGGTCGAGGCGGCCGCGAACAATTTGCGTCCGGTGATTTCAGGTTGGGCCAACGAAACCGACAATCTGTTCGACTGGTACCGCGAGGAATGATCCCCCAAAACTAGACGGGGCCCTTCCCTCATGAGCCAATACGTCCTGCGTCGCCTGATGATCGCGATTCCGAGCCTGCTCGGAATCTCGGTCGTGCTGTTCGTCGTGCTCGCGCTTGCGCCCGGCGATCCATTCTCCGAGCTGGCGACCAATCCGAACGTGCCACCCGAAGTGCAGGCCGCACTTCGGGCCAAGTTCGGCCTCGACGATCCGATCTATCTTCGCTATTTGCACTGGCTCAACGCCATGCTGCATGGCGACTGGGGCTTCTCCTTCGTCAGCCGGATGGACGTCGACACGCTGATCCTCCAGCGCCTGCCGGCGACGCTCTACGTGATCGGATCGGCGCAGCTCCTGGCGCTCATGATCGCGATCCCCGTCGGCGTCTACGCCGCGACCCGGCCTTATTCGTTGTTCGACCAGATTGCGAATACGCTCGCCTTCGTCGGATTCTCGCTGCCGACCTTCTTCACCGGCATCCTGTTCATCCTGATCTTCTCGGTCACGCTGGACTGGCTGCCTTTCGTCTATACCACCGAAATCAAGGCAACTGGCATCCGCTGGGTTCTGGAGATGATCAGGCAGGCGATCATGCCGGTGGCGGTGCTCGGCCTGTTCCAGGCGGCGTCGATGACTCGCTTCGTACGCTCGGCAATGCTCGACGTCATCCGGCTCGACTACGTCACGACGGCGCGGGCCAAGGGCCTCGGCCAAGCCAAGGTCATCGTCAAGCATGTCATGCGCAACGCCATGATCCCGGTCGTGACGCTGATCGCGTTGCAGATGCCCGCGGTGTTCGGCGGCGCCATCGTCACCGAGCAGATCTTCCGCATCCCCGGCATCGGCTCGCTGTTGATCTCCTCCATTCTCTCCAACGACACGCCGGTGGTGATGGCCGTCACCTTCGTCTTCGCGTGCCTCGTTGTGCTGTTCAATCTCATCGCGGACGTGCTTTATGGCTGGCTTGACCCTCGCATCTCCCTCCGCTGAGCGGCGGGTCTACTCGCCCTGGCGCGAGACGTGGCGGCGCTATAGCCGCCACAAGCTTGCTGTGGTCAGCGCGTTCCTCCTTCTCATTCTGGTCTTGGCGGTGGTGCTCGGACCCTTCGTCTGGCGGGTCAAGATCGACGAGATCGATATCGTCGCCGGCATGCAGGGTCCGTCGCTGGCGCATCCCTTCGGCACCGACGATCTCGGGCAGGATATCCTCGCTCGCATGATTTATGGCGGGCGCATCTCGCTTGCCGTCGGCCTTGCCGCGATGCTGGTTTCGGTCTTCATCGGCGTGCTGATCGGCGCGCTTGCCGGCATGTCGCGCGGTGCGCTCGGACACGCCCTGATGTGGCTCACCGATTTGTTCCTGTCACTGCCGCAGCTGCCGCTGCTCCTGCTGCTCATCTATCTGTTCCGCGACGGGCTGAAGCAGATGTTCGGGCCCGAGGGCGGCATCTTCATCCTGATCGTGCTGGTGATCGGGGGCCTGCGCTGGATGCCGGTGGCGCGCCTGGTGCGCGCCCAGTTCCTATCGATCCGCGAAAAGGAGTTCGTCGAAGCGGCGCGTGCGCTCGGCGCCAGTCCGGTGCGGCAGGTGGTGCGGCACATCCTGCCCAATGCGGTCGGTCCGGTGATCATCGCCGGCACCATCGACGTCGCCGCCGCGATCATCGCGGAATCGACGCTGTCCTTCCTCGGCCTCGGCTTCCCGCCGGATACCCCGACCTGGGGCCGGCTGCTTTATGATGCCAAGGATTTTCTCGACATCGGGCCGCACTGGGCGCTGTTTCCGGGCGGCGCGATCTTCATCGCGGTGGTCGCCATCAACTTCATCGGCGACGGCCTGCGCGACGCGCTCGATGCGCGACGGGTGATCTGATGGCGCCGCTGCTCGAGATCAAGGGCCTGAAAACCCACTTCTCCACCGACGACGGCATCCTCCAGGCCGTCGACGGCGTGGACATCTCCATCAACAAGGGCGAGACGCTCTGCGTCGTCGGCGAGTCCGGCTGCGGCAAGACCGTCACCGCGATGTCGATCCTGAAGCTGATCGCGATGCCGCCGGGCCGGATCGCGGCGGGTCAGATCATCTTCGAGGGACGCGATCTCGTGCCGCTGACGAGCAATCAGCTCGACGAGATCCGCGCCAAGGAGATCGGCTTCATCTTCCAGGAGCCGATGACCTCGCTCAATCCGGTGCTCACCATCGGCGAGCAGATCGCCGAGAGCCTGCGTCGGCACGAAGGGCTGACCAAGAAGCAAGCGCTCGATCGCACCATCGAGATGCTGAAGCTGGTGCAGATCCCGAACGCCGAAGGCCGCGTGCACAATTATCCGCACCAGTTCTCCGGCGGCATGCGCCAGCGCGTCATGATCGCAATGGCGCTCGCCTGCAAGCCGAAGCTGATCATCGCCGACGAGCCGACCACCGCGCTCGACGTCACCATCCAGGCGCAGATCCTCGACCTGTTGCAGGACATGAAGGACCGCTTCGGCATGGCGGTGATGCTGATCACCCATGCGATGGGTGTCGTCGCCGAGACCGCGCAGCGCGTCGTCGTGATGTATGCCGGCAAGGTGGTGGAGGAGGCGCCCGTCGACGAGCTGTTCGGCAATCCCCGCCATCCTTATACCCAAGGCCTGATCCGCTCGATCCCGCGCATCGATCTCGACAGCGAGCACAAGACGCGGCTGGAGGCGATCGGCGGCTCGGTGCCGATCCTGATCAACCCACCGGTCGGCTGCCGCTTCGCTCCGCGCTGCAAGTTCGCCATGAACGTCTGCGCCGAGAAGGAGCCGCTGCTGCGGGAGATCGCGCCCGGCCATCGCATGGCCTGTCACTTGGGAGATACTAGCCTCGGAGGCGCGGCATGAGCGAACCGTTGCTGCGCGTCAGCGGCCTGAAGAAACATTTTCCCGTGCTAGGCGGCCTGCTGTCGCGCCAGGTCGGCACCGTCTACGCGGTCGACGGCGTGTCGTTCTCGGTCAACCGCGGCGAGACGCTGGGGCTCGTCGGTGAGTCCGGCTGCGGCAAGTCGACGACCGGTCGCTGCGTGCTGCGCCTGATCGAGCCGACCGACGGCGAGGTCACCTTCGACGGCCAGGACGTGCGCAAGCTCGGCGGCAACGATCTGCGGGCGATGCGGCGGAACATGCAGCTGGTGTTCCAGGATCCGTTCGCCTCGCTCAATCCGCGCATGACGGTCGGTGCGATCCTCGGCGAGGCCTTCACCATCCACAATCTCGCCTCCTCAGCGAAGGAGCGCGAGGAGCGCGTCGCCGGCCTTCTGGTCAAGGTCGGGCTCAAGGCCGAGCACATGCGGCGCTATCCGCACGAATTTTCCGGCGGCCAGCGCCAGCGCATCGTGATCGCGCGCGCGCTCGCGGTCGAACCGAAGCTGATCGTCTGCGACGAGCCGGTCTCCGCGCTCGACGTGTCGATCCAGGCGCAGGTGATCAACCTGCTGGAAGATCTCCAGGCCGAGCTGAACCTCACTTATCTCTTCGTCGCCCACGATCTCTCGGTGGTCGAGCACATCTCCGACCGTGTCGCGGTGATGTATCTCGGCCGCATCGTCGAGCTCGCCAAGGCCAGCGATCTCTACCGCAACCCGCAGCATCCCTACACCCGGGCGCTGCTCTCGGCGGTGCCGGTGCCCGATCCCAAGCTCAAGCGCGAACGCATTCGCCTCAAGGGCGACGTGCCAAGCCCGATGAAGCCGCCGTCGGGCTGCCACTTCCACACCCGCTGCCCGATCGCCCAGCCGCGCTGCGCGGAGAGCGCGCCTGTGCTGAGGGAAGGAGCAGGCGGGCATTTCGTGGCGTGCCATCTCGCCTGACGCGAAGCGCGTCGGGCCTCTGGAGCTGCGCCCTGAGCAACAGGACCGATTCCGTCACGCGCTCTTTGCGGGCCACGGTATGACTTGGCCCGACATCACCAGCTGGTTTCGGCCGGCGTCCTTGGCGGCGTAGAGGGCGCGGTCGGCGGCGGCGACCAGCGTGCTGCAGTCCGCCATGGCTTGGGACGGAAGAGCCGCCGCGCCGCCGAGGCTCGCGGTGACCAGCCGGGTGGGCGGATTCTGCGCGTGTAGCATGGCAAGGTCTTGCAGCGCCTGGCGAATACCCTCGCCGACCTCGGCGCAGCCATCCGGGCCGGTGTTCGGCAGCAAGACGGCGAATTCCTCGCCGCCATAGCGCGCGGCGAGATCGGCCGGGCGCCTAGCCTGGGCGGACAGGATCCGGCCGAGCGCGCGCAGGCAGGCATCGCCTGCCAGATGTCCGTAATGGTCGTTGAACTTCTTGAAATGATCGACGTCGATCAGCAGCAGCGAGAGCTGCGTGCCGTCGCGCCGGGCACGCGCCCATTCGTCGGCGAGGCGCTCGTCGAAGGCGCGGCGGTTGGCAAGACCCGTTAGGCCGTCGGTCGTTGCCAGCGAGGCAAGCCTGTCCTGGAGATCTTTCTGCTCGGTCATGTCGCGCACGACCGCGACCACGCCGTCGATCGTGCCGCTGTCCGATGCCAGGGTCACGTGCAGCGCAGCCTCGGCCCAGATCTCACCTTTGTCTCGATGGCGCTGACGATAGATGAACCGCGCCTCCTCGGCCTCGCCGTTCTTCAGGGCGGCGATGGCTTGCTCGACGCGTTCCATGTCGTCGGCATGAATGCCGGCCAGCGCCGAGGTGCCCAGCAGTTCCTCGGCCGACCAGCCGGTGATGCGTGCGCAGGAGGGCGAAACGTAGAGCAGCCGGTTATCAAGACTGATGCGGGTCACCATGTCGCTGGATTGCTCGGCGAGCAGGCGGAAATTGGCCTCCGTGGTGACGAGAGCCTGCGCCGTGCGCTGCCGCTGCACGAGCTGACGGACGAGATAGGAGCCGATCATTGCGATCAGCAGGACGAGCCCGACGACGAAAATCATGCGCGTGGTTGCCGCGCGCCACCAGGGCGCCAGTACGTCGTCCTGCGACTTGCTCGCCAGCACCATCAAGGGATAGCGGCTGCTGCGCTGGTAGTAGCTCAGCCGCTGCACGCCATCGAGCGGCGACTTGAAATAGTAGACCGCCGCGGCGGGGCGGCTATCCCAGCCCTTGAACAGGGGCGCGTTGGACAGGTCGCGTCCGACGAAGGCGCCGCTCTCGTCGCGGTTGCGCGCCAGCATGATGCCGTTAGTGTTGAGCAGCGATGTCGAGCCGTTCGCCCCGATGTCGAACCGCTCGTAGAACTTGACGAAATAGCTTACGTCGATCGTGAGCAGGGCAACGCCGGCGAAGCCGCCGTCGATATCGTTGATCCGGCGCGATGCGGTGATGATCCATTGGCCGCCGGAGCGGCTCTTGACCGGCGGTCCGATCAGCGTGCCTGAATCCGCCGAGTCGCGGTGGCGCCGGAAATAGTCGCGGTCGCTGTTGTTGAGCTTGGAGAAATCGATGCGCTCGGTCGTCGCAAGCCACCGGCCGGTCGCGTCATAGATGAAAATGCCGCGGATGCGCTCCGATGACTTCCGCGTCGGCAGATAGGCCTGGAGCCTCGCGATCGTGGCCGGCTCAGTTCCGTCGATCTCGAGCCGATGCACAAGCCCGATCAGAATCGTATCGGCGATCTCGAACGTGTCGTCGGCGTGTTGGATCAGGGAATGCGCGAGATTGGCGACATCGATCTCGGCGTTCCGGAGGTCGGCCTTGCGCGCTTCCCATTCGCGCCAGGCGCTCAAGCCGAGGATTGTAACGCAAATAAGCGCGACGAAGCCCGCCGCCCAGAGCGGAAGGCGCGTCTTGCCAAGTTCGCGGCTCGTCACCATCAGGCTTGCTCCAAATTGGAGCAAACCTCTCATTTTGGCCTTAACGGCCTGTTGCAATATTTGTGATGATTGCGCGGGCCCGTACTCGACCGGAGAGAAGTGTGGATGTCTTGACCGACACTCGTCGTGTTCCCCTCGGGAAGGGCGGTTCCACGGCGCAGCCGCCGCCTCATTCTTCCAAAGTGAAGCCGACGCGCAACGTCACCTGATAGTGGCGAACCGCGCCGTTCTCGATGTGGCCGCGCGTCTGAACCACCTCGAACCACTTCATCTCGCGAATGGTCTTGGCGGCGCGATCGATCGCGTTCTTGATCGCATCCTCGATCGACGTCTCAGACGATCCGACCAGGTCCAGGATCTTGTAGACGTGATCGTGTTCGGCTGTGGGCATGGTGGGCCTCCCTCGTTGCGCCGCGGTACGCGTCGCCATTGCGGTCCCAACTGAACGAGCGCCAGGCGCTCAGGTTCCGTTCTGGGCGATGGGGCGCATGCGCCAGGAGAGGTGGAGCGGACAGCGTCCGCCTGCTAAGCGCAACTCATGGATTTGGCGCAGCGCGACAGGACGATCGGCTCCCTCTGCCTCTGCGTGACGGCGTTCGGCTGGGCGTTGAACTGGCCGCTGATGAAGCTTTTGCTGCAGCAATGGCCGCCTCTGTTCGCGCGTGGACTTGCCGGCGTCTGCGCCTCGCTCATTCTCGGCACGCTGGCGCTCAGCCGGAGAGAATCGTTCGCCGTTCCGCGCGAGGCGATCCCGCGGCTACTGTGTGCGACACTCACCAACGTCTTGGCCTGGATGGGCCTCGGCACGGTCGCGATGAAATACGTGACCGTGAGCGAAGGAGCCCTGCTTGCTTACACCATGCCAATCTGGGCCATGTTGTTTGCCTGGCCTGTTCTGAACACCCGGCCGACCCTGCGGGATGTCCTCGGGCTCGTTCTCGGCATTGCCGGCGTCGCGCTGCTTTTGAGCGGAAACGGCTTCGCGTTCGGCGCTGACAAGCTTCTCGGCATTGCGCTGGCGCTGCTCTGTGCGATCCTGTTCGCGCTGGGCAACGTGCACAACCGCAAGCCGCTGCCGATGCCGCCCCTGGTCGTCGTGGCCTGGCAGGTCGGGCTCGGCTGCGCCACGATGCTGATCCTGGGCGTGCTGTTCGAGCAGCCGAACTACACCGCGATCACGCCGCTGGGGTTCGGCTGCTTCGTCTACATGACGCTGGTGCCGATGGGCCTTTGCTACGTCACCTGGTTCGAGACGCTGCGCCGCCTGCCGCCGACCTCGGCTTCGACCGGCATGTTGATCGTTCCCGTGATCGGCGTGGTCTCCGCCGCGGTCATCCTTGGTGAGCCGCTGGGCTATCGCGAATGGGCGGCGATGGCGCTGACGCTCGGCGGCGTCACGCTAGCATTGCAACGGGCCTAGAGCAGACAGTGAGTTATTACGTGGCCTGCGCCAGGGCCGGCGCAGGCCTGGTTGCGCGCCACAGCAGCTTCAGCAGCAAGGCCAGCATCGCCATCATGGCGAAGCCACCGATCGAAGGCGCGAACTTGTCGTCCATTCCTGTAAGGTCGACTTCATTACCGAACTGCGCCGCGAGCCGCGCCGATTGCAGCATGCCGTAGGCTCCGGCAAGCAAGATCAGTCCGTAGATGGCACTGCGTTCGCGCGCATTCGACACTTGTGCGAGGCCGGGGAGCATCAACGCCAGGCCGATCCCGACGATCGGGAGGTCATAATCATAAGCGTACGGGCTGATCATCACCGAGACCATGGCGACGACGCCGAGCGCGAAGGCGGGCGAGGTCTTGCTCGCCGCTCCAAGCCGAAGGGCAAGCCCGATCGCGGACAAAGCGAGGCACGCCGCAGCCGCCTGCGCCCAGAAAGCGATGCTCGGCGGCACGCCGGCTCGACCGAGCGCGGCATAGGTCGAGATCATGCGGAACAATGGATAGAAGCCGCGCTCCAGGAAGATCGCCGATTCCCTGATGGCACCAAGCCACGCGGCCCAAATCTGCCATCCGAACACCAGCGTACAGAGGAACGAACTCGCGAGCACGACGGCCCCGGCGGTCGCGAGTGCCGCCCAGCGGCGGGTCGCAAGCATGTAGACGCCCGCGGCGATGGCCAGATGCGGCTTGATCACCATTGCACCCAGCGCAAGTCCGGCGACGATCTGGCGCCGCTCTACGTTGAGGCAAATGATGCCGATCAGCACGCCGGTGAGAAAGCCATTCTGCCCACAGCCGACCGTGATCGCCAGCGTAGGAAACAGCACGACGAGGACGAGTGCGAAATTGTTGCCGGCAATGGCTCGAAGCGTCAGGAGGTAGGCAGTAAGCGTTGCGGTGATGAACAGCAGATAAGCGATGCCGGCCGGCAGCAGCGCGAAGGGGGCCACCAGCAGGTCGAATTGGGGAGGATAGGTCCAAGGCATGAAGCTCATTGAACCGGTGAATGCCTGCTGAAGCTTGGCCAGCGTCTCGAACCGGTAGACGAGATCGAGCTGACCGCGCCAGATCTGCTGCGCGACGATGTAGAAGGCATCGAAATCCGAGAGTTCGCGAACTTGCCAGGCGCTCCAGCGGCCGAACCTGTAAGTCTTGAACAGCACCATCACCGCGAGCGTCGCGAGCACGAAGCGGACATAGATCGTCCGCTTCGACGGTGAGGCTTGAACCGCTTCCAGCGACTCCGCAAACATCGGCGAGGACCTCGAACCCTGAAAGATCGCGGCTTGGCACGCGGTTCCGCCGATCCCGGCCAAACTGCCACCAGAGGTTTAAGGGACGGTAACGACTGCCGCAGAATTCAGGCCAAGAGGCCTCAGAAGGAGGGCCAAAGCCCTTGCCGGCGGTCTTGACGACCACGATCTTGGACGGTTCCGGCACGCGCCCCGCAGGCGCTTTCAAAATCGCCCGGCCGCGTCAAGCAACTCGGCTTGCCCGCCAGCGTGCGGGGACGTTAACCTCGGCGCATTCCTGGAATCTTCGATGTGCGGTGATGATCGGCCGTTGGACGAAGGGCGCTCTGATTGCGATTGGTCTCTGCGCCGGGCGAGCGCCGGCTATCGCCCAGGACGATCTCGATGCTGCGCCCGGCACGATGTCGCTGCAGGTGACGACCGATCCTGCTTCGATTGCCTGCCGCAAGCTGGAGACGGTCGGGCCGACCTCGCTCTCGTTCCGGTCTTTGCGCCTGACCTTCAACGACGACTTCGACGAGCATCCGCTCGCGACCGGACGCTGGGTGCCGCACTATGCCGGTGGTGCAGCGTGGCCCGAAGCGCGCTATTGGGGCGGCGACGGCTCCGACTCAAAGCGCAAGACCAGCGCCAATGGCGAGCAGCAGATCTATGTCGATCCGCGCTACGCGGGCCGCGCCACAACACCGCTCGGCCTCGACCCATTCAAGATCAGGGATGGCGTGCTCTCGATCGTCGCCAGCCGCACGCCGCTGGAATTAAAGCCGGTGCTGTTCAACAATGAGTACATCTCCGGAATTCTGACGACGCAGGGCACGTTCGCGCAGAAGCACGGCTATTTCGAGATCCGCGCCAAGGTCCCGGTCGGCCATGCGGTGTGGCCGGCATTCTGGATGCTCGCGGATGACGGGGGCTGGCCGCCGGAGGTCGACGTGCTGGAAGGCCGCGGCGAGCGGCCGGGCGATGTCGTGATGACGACGCATTGGCGGATTCCCTCAACCCAGAAGATCCAGTCCTGCGGCTTCGATTTCACCGTCGGTGACGCCTCGCATGCATTCCACAATTACGGTGTGTTGTGGGATGAGGATCGCCTGGTCTATTTCATCGACCGCAGGCCGGTCTCCGACATCAAGGTGCCGATCGGCCTCGACGATCCCATGTACGTGATCGTCAACCTCGCGATCGGATCGAAATTCTTTCCCGGCGTCAGTCAGGTCGATGCGGAAACGCCGTCGAGCGTGGCGTTCGAGATCGACCGGATTTCCGTTTATCAGATCGATATGGCGCAGGCGCAGAGATAGCGATCGGCTGTGTTTCGCTGCGCGAAAGGTCGTTGGTCTAACGTCGCGGAGAGGCCCGACGCTTGTCGGCATGCCGAAGTTTACGGATCCAGCTCCGTATCCCAGTACAGATAGTCCAGCCAGCTGTCGTGCAGATAGTTTGGCGGAAACAGGCGGCCGTTGCGATGGAGCTGGTGCACGGTCGGCGCGAAGGCGCTCTGGCGCGGAAACATCTTTGCTTGCGCAGGCGTGAGATTCCCCTTGCGCAAGTTACAGGGCGAGCACGCCGCGACCACGTTCTCCCAGGTGGTCTGGCCGCCTTTGCTGCGCGGGATGATGTGATCGAAAGTGAGGTCTTCAGGCGAGCCGCAATATTGGCAGGCGAAACGATCGCGCAGGAAGACGTTGAAACGAGTGAAGGCGGGATGGGTGGTGGGCTTGACGAAGGATTTGAGCGACACGACGCTCGGTAACTGCATCTCCAAGGTCGGACTTCGAACCGCCTGGTCGTAATGCGCGACGATATTGACGCGGTCGAGGAACACCGCCTTGATCGCGTCTTGCCACGACCACAACGACAGTGGGTAGTAACTCAGCGGCCGGAAGTCCGCATTCAGCACCAACACCGGCCAACTGCCTTGCGAGACATGTGCGTTCAAGTAACGCTCCCGGCCTCCAATATACGCTGCGAAGCAGCATGTACTGACATACTACATGCAGCGTGACGGGATTGTGAAGCCCGTTGAGCGACTTATTCAGGCTCGCGCAATGCGGCGGCGGGGTGGCAAAACGCTCAAAAAGCCGCGATCCCGGGAGGGTTCCTCCGCCGTCGTCGGGGAGAATCCCAGGACGTGCCGCGACCTACTCCCGCACCCGCTCCAGCTTCTGCAAGCATCGCGTCGCGCGCACGGCTGCAGGCATTTCCTCGTCCGGAAAGCTCGTCTTCCAGTCGGTGACGCCGACCTCGCCGACATAGATGTCGCCCTTCGAATCCAGGGCGATGCCGTGCGGCGCCAGGAACTTACCGCTGGCAATGCCGGGCCCGTCCTCGCCGCCGAGCCGCGCGATGCGCTTGCCTTGCGCGTCCACGATGGACAGCCGCGGCCCGAGATTGGGCACCTTGCGGTTGACGGCCAAGCCGGGCCCGAGCTCGCCGATCACGAAGGTCGGGCTCTTGGCCCCACCGCAGCAGCACAGCGCGCAGGGGCGATGAAGGTTGTTCCACTGCGTCTCGTATTTGCCCTCGCCATTGAACACCTGCACGCGGTGGTTCTCGCGATCGGCGACATAGACCCAGCCGTCGGCATCGGCGGCAATATTGTGCACGATGTTGAACTGTCCTGGATCGGTGCCGGGCTCGCCCCAGCTCTTGAGCAGCTTGCCGTCGGGCGTGAACTTGTGCACGCGCGCATTGCCATAGCCGTCGGAGACGTAGATCTCACCCTTCGGCGAGAGCGCGGTGTGGGTGCAGCGGTGGAAGGGATCGCCGCTCATGAACGGCGTCGGCTTCTCGGGGATGCCGATGGTCAGCAGCACCTTGCCGTCGGCGGTGCATTTGCGCACGGTGTGGTCGCCGTCATCGGTGCAATAGAGATTGTCGTCCGCGTCGATATGCAGACCATGCGCACGCGAGAACAGGCCTTCGCCCCAGCTGCGCAGGAAATTGCCGTCGCGGTCGAGCACCACCATCGGATGGGCGCCGCGGTTGAAGACGTAGATCCGGTCCTTGCTGTCGACCGCAACCGAGGCGACGTCGGTGAGCTGCCAGCCGTCCGGCAGCTTGGCGAAGTTTTCGACGACGCGGTAGCGGTGCTCGCCGGTGCCGAGAATGGCTGGCATGGGTGGTCTCCTCCCTGTAGCTCGTCATTCCGGGGCGACGCGCAAGCGTCGAGCCCGGAATCCATAACCGCGATCGGGAGTATGGATTCCGGGCTCGCGACTTCGTCGCGCCCCGGAACGACGACTGTGCTTTACGGCCCCAAAATCCCTTCCTCGATCGCCTTGATCTGCAGCGCGAGATATTTCGAGTTGATGCGGCACTGCGCGAGGCTGCCGGCGATGAACCAGAGGCCGGGCTGCTTCGTACGCGCATACATGTTGCGCAGCTCGAAGCCGTCGCCAAAGCCCCAGATCGGGCCGACGCGGTCGGCGACGGCGTCGCCGAACAGTTTTCGCACCAGATATTCTTGCGGCTTGTAGCCGGTGGAGAGCACGATCAGGTCGGCGGCAATGGTCGTGCCGTCCCTCATCTGCGCGCCATCGGCGGTGAAGCTCTCGATGTCGGAGAACTGCCTGAGCTTGATGACGCCTTCGACGATGAGGTTGGAGCAGCCGACGTTGAAATAATAGCCGCCGCCACGGGTCAGATATTTGAACTGCCAGCCGGTGCCGGCCTCGCCGAAGTCGAGCTTGAAGCCGACTCGGGAGAGGCCGTCGAGCAGTTCCCTGTCGAGCTCCTTCGATTGCTCGGTCAGCATCACATGCGTCTTCCTCGCAAGCGGCGTCGGCATCGAGGCAGCGATCAGATCGTTGTCCTCGAGCGTGCCCTCATTGTAGGTCGCATAGGCAAGCTGGGCCGATGGCTCGATGTTGGTGACCAGTGTCGGCGAGCGCTGCACCAGCGTCACCTCGGCGCCGCTGGAATGCAGGTCCTGCGCGATGTCGTGGCCGCTGTTGCCGGTGCCGATCACGATGGCGCACTTGCCGGTCCAGTTCTCGCCGTCCTCGTAGCGGCTGGAATGCACCAGCGTGCCCTTGAAATTGCCGAGCGTCGGAATGTCCGGGATGTTCGGGATGCCGCTGACGCCGGTTGCCATCACCACATGGCGCGGATGCATGGCACGCGTGCTGCCGTCGGCGCGGCGCAGCGTGACAGTCCAGTGACCTTCGGCCTCGTCATACGCGCCGCCTTCGAACTCGGTGCCCGTCCAGAAATTCAGCTCCATGGCCTCGACATAGGCTTCGAACCAGTTGGCGAGCTTGTCCTTGGGGATATAGGTCGGCCAGTTCGGCGGAAAGGGCATGTAGGGCAGGTGATTGACCTGAACCTGGTTGTGCAGCGTCAGCGCATGGTAGCGCTTGCGCCAATTGTCGCCGATGCGTGCCTCGCGGTCGACGATCAGGGTGTCGATTTGCAGCTGCTTCAGCCGCGCCGCGATCGCAAGACCGGCCTGGCCGCCGCCGACCACCAGCACGGTCGGGTCGCGATCACCGTAGTCGCGTGAGACGTTGCGCAGGTCGAGCCAGTTCGGCCCGCGGAAATCGCGCGAATAGGCTTGGCCGCGCGGCCGCGACGTGCCGAGCTGTTCCTCGAATCCCTTGAGCTCGTCGAGGGCAGTCAGCAATGTCCACGCTTTCAGGCGGTCGTCGGGGCCATCGGGAATGAGCCGGACAATGCCGCTGCCGCGGCCGATCGCAGTCTCGAAATTGAAGATCGCTTCGATAGTATTGGTGCCGGCGCGCGTCACCCAGCGCGGCGGGGCGCGGTTGGGAGCGACCCTGAAACCAGTCGGCCTCGCCTTGGGCCCGAGCGTGGTCAGCCCCTGCGCGATCGTATCGCGGCCGGCGACCGTCTGCAGGTTCCAGCTCAGCGCCAGCACATCGCGCCAAAAACTATCGGCGAGGAAGAGGTCGTCCAGCGAGGCTGGATCGGGCTGGTCCAGCCTGCGCTCGAACGCATCGAGCCAGACTTGCACGGCGACGGAAATATCTTTCGTCCTGTCCAGCATGCGACCTCGTGGCCGTCTTCGCGGCGTTTCCTCTGGTCGAGGCTACACAGTTTCGCGGGCGGCCAAAAGCCGATGACCCGAGCAATACCGGCATATGGCCCTGCTCGGACGGAATATGCCGGCGACGCTTGGCCCGGCTCGGCGGCGGGCGACTAAGGGCTGCCCGGCCTCCGGTCTGCCCAATAGGGGTCGCGCAGCTTGCGCTTGAAGATCTTTCCGGTCGCCTCGCGGGGCAGCGCGTCCTGGAATTGAACCTCCTTCGGCACCTTGAAATTGGCGAGCCGCTCGCGCAGGAAAGCCTGCACTGCGGCGGCGGAGAGCTGCGCGTCCCCTTCCGGCTCGATGCAGGCGCACAGCCGTTCGCCATATTCGGCGTCGGGAATGCCGAACACGGCGCAATCGCGCACCCCTGGCATGGCGATCAGCACGCCCTCGATCTCGGCCGGATAGATGTTGACGCCGCCGGAGATCACCATGTCGCGCTTGCGGTCGCAGAGGAAGAGATAACCGTCCTCGTCGAGATAGCCGACGTCGCCGACGCTGACGAGGCCGTCGCGTCCGGCCTCCGCCCGCGCCTGCGCCTTGCCGTGATAGTCGAAATCGGGCACCGCCGTCTGGCGCATGTAGATCTCGCCGACCTCGTTGGCGCCGCAGAGATTGCCGTCGTCGCGGAAGATCTTGACGATGCCGCCTTCGATGGCGCGGCCGACCGTGCCCGGCTTTCTCAGCGCCTCCTCGGCCGAATGCCAGACCGGGATGCCGGTCTCGGTCGAGCCGAAATATTCGTTGATGACTGGTCCCCACCAATCGATCATCGCCCGCTTGACCTCGGGCGGGCACGGCGCGGCCCCGTGCACGACGAAACGCAGCGATGAGAGGTCGTAACGTTGTCTCGCAGCCTCTGGCAGGCGCAGCAGCCGGACGAACATGGTCGGCACCATGTGAATGTGCGTGACGCGATGGCGCTCGATCAGCGCCAGCAGCTCCTCGGCGTCGAAGCGCGCCTGGAGGACGATGGTGCAGCCGTGGCGGAACGCCATCATGCCGTAGGAATGCGGCGCCGAGTGATACATCGGTCCGTTGATCAGCACGACCTGGTTGTCGCGCGGCT
This sequence comes from Bradyrhizobium sp. CCGE-LA001, assembly GCF_000296215.2. Taxonomy (NCBI): domain Bacteria; kingdom Pseudomonadati; phylum Pseudomonadota; class Alphaproteobacteria; order Hyphomicrobiales; family Nitrobacteraceae; genus Bradyrhizobium; species Bradyrhizobium sp. CCGE-LA001. Next base: position 994,564 of record NZ_CP013949.1, read on the forward strand.
TGATGCCATAGGCGATCGCCCCGACGCGTTCGGAGGCCGCGGCCTGTTCGGGCTGCATCGGCATGCGGCGCACGCCCTTCGGCATGCCCGTGGTCCCCGAGGTGTAGATCATCGCTGCGGCCCGGCGCGGCGGCTCCCGGGTTTCCGGATGCCCGTCGCGCCAGTGGTCCCAATCCGCATGTCCTTCCGGGACCGCCGCCAGTTCCTCGGGAATGGCGAATGTCGCCGCGAGTTCAGGTGGCGTCGCGACGACGAGGAGACGGACATCCTCAGGCACGCCGCCCTGAATCTGCGGCAGCAGGTCGGCGTGGCAGACCAGGATATTCGCGCCGCTGTCGGTCAGGATGTAGCGGACCTCCTCCGCCTTGAGATGCCAGTTGATCGGCACCACCGGACTGCCCAGCGCGGCGGACGCCGCAACCACCTCGAACAGCGCGAAATCGTTACGCAGCATCATGGCGACCGGAGCGCCCTCGGCGAGGCCCAGGGCGCGCAGCCCGCTCGCCGCCCGCCTGATGCGGGCCTGGATCTCGTCATAGCCGATCTGGCGTTCGCCGCTGATGATCATGGCGTGTTCCTAACCTGTGCGAGCTCAGCGATCATCCAGCACGTCGCCGAAGCCGACCCAGCTCTTGCCGTTGAAGCGGCGAAGCTGAAGCTGCTGGAACGGCAGATAGTCGTCTGGCCCCGTCGAAACGGCGATGCCCGGCAGCAGCAGCGGCAGCTTCACCTCTTTCAGCGACGCCGACTGGCGCATGATGTTGTCACGGCTGACATCATCCTTGCACGCCTTCAGCACGGTCATCAGCAGCGTCGCATAGTGGTAGCCGGCCGCGTAGTTGGAATTGGAGAGGTCCGCATTCGGCATGTATTGCTTCATGAAGGCGAAATACTCCTTCACGCCGGGATCGTCGGCCCATTGCGGGTCCATCGTGTCCTTCTGGTTGCTCGACGAGATCAGGCCGACCGCATTGTCGAGGCCCGCCGGCTCCAGGAACGAGATCGAGGAGGCCGAGGTCGGCACGAAGAACAACTCGGGCTTCCAGCCGATCTCGGCCACGCCCTTGATCATCTGCGAGGTGAATTTACCGAGCACGACGCCGAACAGCACGTCGGCGCCCGATGCCTTCAGCGTCGAGAGCTGCGAGCTGATCGTCGGTGCGCTGGTCTCGTAGGTCTGCTCGGCGACGATCATGCTTGCTGCCTTGTCGCCGAGCACGCGCTTGAAGCCGGCGACATAGTCGCGGCCGAAATCGTCGTTCTGGGACAGAATGGCGATCCTGGCGCCGGGTTTGGTGCGCAGCACGTGCTTGGCATAGACCACGCCTTCGGACTCGTAGGCGGCCATGCCGGGCATGGTCCACGGATATTTCTGCGGATCGGCCCATTTCGTCGCGCCCGAGAGCACGAACAGCTGCGGCACCTTCTTGCCATTGAGGTAACGCTGCACAGCGCTGTTGGTGGCGGTCCCGAGCGAGCCGAACATCATCAGCACCTCGTCCTGCTCCACCAGCTTGCGGGTCTGCTCCACCGTCTTCGGCGGCGAATAGGCATCGTCCAGCGTGATGAACTTGACCTTGCGGCCATTGATGCCGCCTTCGGCGTTGATCTTCTCGAAGAAGGCCTCCTGCGTCCGTCCGATCGCGCCGAAGCCGGAGGCCGGACCGCTATACGGCAGGGTCTGACCGATGCGGATCTCGCCGTTGCCTTCGGCGTGAGCGCTGCCGCTAGCAAGCGCCAGCAGGGACATGCCGATCATTGCGGCTGCGAGCTTCATGATGTCCTCCCTTGATACTTCTTTGGTTCAGATCAGGCGCTGGCGCGCATCAGGAAATCCTGCCGGGCTTGGTCGAATTCGCCCTTCATCCGGTCCACGAGCTCGGCGACCGGCGGAGCATCCACGATCTGGCCGATGCCCTGGCCTGAACCCCAGATGTCGCGCCACGCTTTCGATTTCATGTTGCCGCCGGAGCCGAAATTCATCTTCGATTTGTCGGCGATCGGGAGATTGTCCGGGTCCAATCCTGCGGCGGCGATGGAGGGACCGAGATAATTGCCGTGCACGCCGGTGAACAGGTTGGTGTAGACGATGTCGTGCGCGGCATGCTGCGTCAGCGCGGACTTGTAGGCTTCGTCGGCATTGGCTTCCCGTGTCGCGATGAAGCGCGTGCCCATATAGGCGAGGTCGGCGCCCAGCGTCAGCGCGGAGGCGATGCCGAAGCCGTCGCTGATCGCACCTGACAGCAGGATCGCGCCGCCGAACCATTGCTTGACCTCGCGGACCAGCGCGAAGGGCGACAGCGTGCCGGCATGCCCGCCTGCGCCGGCGCAGACCAGGATCAGGCCGTCGACGCCCTGCTCGGCGGCCTTGCGGGCGTGCTTGACGTTGATGACGTCGTGGAACACCAGCCCGCCATAGGAATGCGCGGCCTCGACGATCTCTGCCGGGGGCCGCAGCGAGGTGATGATGATGGGCGCCTTGTGCTTCACGCAGGTCTCCATGTCCTTCATCAGCCGGTCGTTGGAGGCATGACAGATCTGGTTGACGGCATAGGGCGCGACCTTCTTGCCGGGATTGCGCGATTTGTACTCGCCGAGCTCATCCTCGATCCGGCTCAGCCATTCGTCGAGCTTTTCGACGGGGCGAGCGTTGAGCGCCGGAAACGAGCCGACGACGCCGGCCTTGCACTGGGCGATCACCAGCTCCGGTCCGGACACGATGAACAGCGGCGAGCCGACGACGGGCAGTTCCAGATTGTCCTTGAGCAGAGCAGGCAATGCCATCAAATCCTCCCGCGCGCGCATGGCCGGTTCTCTTCGGCCTATGGGTGAGCGCTTCCATTTTGGTTGTCGCGCCGGCGGAATGGCGCCTGACGGTTTGATCCCACTATAGGGTTGGACGCCGCGTCGGGGATCGTTCAATATTGAACATAGATGTATTCGGATTTGAACGGGCGACGGATGGATTGGGATCTCTGCAGGACCTTCGTTGCGGTCGCCGACACCGGCAGCTTCACCGCCGCGGCGCGCCGGCTGCATGCCAGCCATCCGACTGTCAGCCGCAAGATCGCGGCGCTGGAGGCGCAACTCGGTACCAAGCTGCTGGCGCGCGCCGCCGATGGTTACGTGCTCACCGCCGATGGGCGCGCCCTGCGCGAGCACGCGGACGCGATGGCCGCCGCCGCGCTCCGGGCCGAGGCGGCGGTCGGCGCCGGTGGTCGCAAGGCGCGCGGCACGGTCAAGCTGTCGATCGGAGCGACGCTGGCCTCGCACTGGCTGATGCCGCGGCTGCGATCCTTCCTGGATGCGCATGATCACATCCGGCTCGAGATCATCACCCATCCGTTTCCGGCCAGCGTGCGGCGGCGGGAGGCCGACGTGGTGCTGCGCCCGGTCGACAGCGGCGAGGAGAATCTGGTCGGCCGCAAGATCGGTCGCCTCGGCACCGGTTTCTATGCGTCGCGCGATTATGCTGCGGGCCGCGCCCTGCCGGAACGCAGCGCCGAGTGGAAGGGGCACAGCGTGATCGGCTTTGCCGATCAGGATTCCAATGCACAGCTGGCGCGCTGGAGCGATACGATCACGCGCCAGGGCACCGTCGTGATGCGCTGCTCCTCGCAGGGCGACATGCTGGCGGCGGTGCGCGCCGGGATCGGAATCTCCGCGCTGTCCTGCTTCGTCGCGGAGAGCTATCCGGATCTCGTGCGCGTCGCGCCGCAGAAGCTCGTCAGCATCGCCGATCTCTGGCTGCTCGCCCATCCCGACCTGGTCGAACTGCCCGCGGTGCGGGCCGTGATCGAATTCGTGGCGCAATGCGCGCGCGTCGATCGCGAGCGGCTGCGGGGTTAGCTTGACGCCGCGAGCACGCCCTCGCGTTTCTTCACCGCGCGATAATAGCTCCACCACAGATGTGCTGCCGCGCCGCGCAGTGGACGCCAGGGTTGGGCGAGCGGCGCCATCTGCTTCTCCGTCGGCCGCGCCTTCAGGCCGAGCCCGATGCGGATGCCCTCCTGCACGGCGAGGTCGCCGGCCGGCCAGGCATCGCCATGGCCGAGGCAGAACAGCAAGTACACGTCGGCGGTCCAGGGGCCGATGCCGGGCAGCGAGATCAACGTGTGATGCGCGGCGTCGGCGTCCTCCTCCGCGAGCACGTCGAGGTTCAGCCGCTGCGCAGTGATTTCACGCGCCAGATGTTTCAATGTCTTGATCTTGGCGGCGGACAGGCCGAGCCGCCCCAGCCGGTCGGTGCGCGCGCGGCGCACGGCGTCATGGTCGAACGGATCGAACGCAGCCGACAGCCGTCCCCAAATGGCCGCCGCGCTTGCCGTCGAGAGCTGTTGGCCGCAGACGATGTGCGCCAGCCCCGTAAACCCCGGCTCGCGCCGCCGCAAGGCGGGCATGCCGGCGATCTCCAGCACCGGCTTGAGGCGCGGATCGCGCTTGATCAGCGCGTGGACGGCTTCTTCGAGATCGGACTGGGTTTCGAGGTGGATGGTCATGGTGATCGACAAGTCTCTCCGGTGTCATGCGCGGGCTTGACCCGCGCATCCATCTCCTATCGTAACAGACTCCTGGAAGAGGGATTGCCGGGTCAAGCCCGGCAATGACAAGTCTTGCGAGAGCCGATGCCACCCGTTTTCCGATTTGCCCCGAGCCCGAACGGCTTCCTGCATCTCGGCCACGCCTATTCCGCGCTGCTCAACTTCGAGCGTGCGCGTGAGAGCGGCGGGCGGCTGTTGCTGCGGATCGAGGATATCGACGTGACGCGCTGCCGGCCGGAATACGACGGGGCGATCTATGAGGATCTCGCCTGGCTCGGGATCGCCTGGGAGACGCCGGTGCGGCGGCAGTCGGAGCATCTGGCCGACTATCGCGCCGCGCTGGATGAGCTTTCAGCGCTCGGCCTCGTCTATCCCGCCTTCGAAAGCCGCGCCGAGATCGCCAAGCTGGTGGCCGCGCGTGAGGCCGATGGGCCGTGGCCGCGCGATCCCGACGGAGCACCGCTCTATCCCGGTGACGCCAGGTCACTGTCGGCCGACGAGCGGTCGCGGTTGATCGCATCCGGCGCGCCTTACGCGTTGCGGCTCGACATCGCCGCCGCCTGCCGCCGCGCTGCCGGCCTGACCTGGAACGAACTGGGCGAAGGACCCGATGCCGAGCACGGTACCGTCCCGGCGCGGCCGGAGGCCTGGGGCGACGTCATCCTGGCCCGCAAGGAAATACCGACCAGTTACCATTTGTCGGTGGCGGTTGACGACGCGCTCCAGGGCGTCAGCGAGATCGTGCGGGGGCAGGACCTGTTTCACGCCACCGCGGTCCACCGCTTGCTCCAAACCCTGCTCGGCCTGCCGGAACCCGCCTACCGCCACCACCGCCTGATGCGCGACGGGGACGGGCGGAAGCTGTCGAAATCGAGCCGGTCGACCGGACTGCGCGAATTGCGCGCGGCCGGCGTCACGCCGGCCGGGATCCGCCAGCTGGTGGGATTAGGTTAAGTTTCTCTGGGGGTTAGCTCAACGCCGCCGTGACTCCGGGTGTTTCGCCGTGCCATGCTTGCGCGATAGCCCGGGTTCGAAGGGGATCTATGGCGGCGAAAAAGCGCCCAGCGCGCACCACGCGGACGTCCAGGCGACCGCCTCGGAAGCGGTCCGGGGCGGCCGGCCGGGTGCGCGGGCGCAGCAGCAAGGCGGTCACGCCTGACGTGGTCCAGGCCGCACTCGCCGCCTTTGCCCACGAGGTCCGCACCCCCCTGACCGGGATTCTGGCGATCAGCGACCTGCTCGCGACCTCCGATCTCGGCGAGCGGGAGCGCCGCTGGGCCGATACCATCAAGGCTGGCGCCGAACACCTGGCGAGCCTTGCCACGCTGTTCGTGGACGCTGCCAGGACGGGGAAGGGGGCGGGGGGAAGCACGCTCCGGCAGGATCTGTTCGACCTGCGGGCGCTCGCCCGCAGCGCCGGCGATTCGCTGGCCGGCCGTGCCGCCGCCAAGGGTCTTCAGGCCGAGGTCGATATTTCAGAGAAGCTGCCGGGATTGGTGGTCGGCGATTCCGTCCGTCTGCGCGCCGCGCTCGAGAACCTGATCGACAATGCCGTGAAATTCACCGATCAGGGCGGCGTGGCGCTTGCGGTCGAGCCCTGGCGTGCCGCCAAGGGCGAGCGCAAAGGCAAGGCAAGGGGCAAAGGCAAGGTCGGCATCGCCTTCGCGGTGTCCGACAGCGGCATTGGCCTCACCATGGCCGAGATCAAGCGGCTGTTCCGTCCGTTCACCCAGGCCAATGTCACCATCGCCTCGCGTTTCGGGGGCGCCGGTCTGGGCTTATCCTCGGTGAAGCAATTGGCGCGCGCCATGGGCGGTGACATCACCGTTGCGCCGCGCCGTGGCGGCGGCGCGACGTTCACCCTGACGGTGTCGCTGGATGTGTCGGGATCGGGCCAATCGCGCAAGACGAAGGAGGGGAGCGAGCCCGAGACGGTGGCCACTCTCCGCGTGCTCAGCGTCGAGGACAATCCGTTCGGCCGCGTGGTGCTCAACACCATCTTGGCCGAACTCGGCCATTTTGCCGAGTTCATCGGGCGCGGCGAGGACGCCATTGACCGTCTCGCCCAGGGCGCGTTCGACGCGGTGCTGATGGACATGGTGCTGCCGGGCATCGACGGGGTCGAAGCCATCAGGCGGATTCGCACGATGCCGACGCCGCTGGCCCGGATCCCCATCATCGGCGTCTCCGGCCGCGGCGAGGACGAGGCGGCCGCGCGCGAGGCCGGTGCCGACGCCTTCCTGGTCAAGCCTGTGTCTCCGCGGGCGCTAGCGACTGCGCTGCTTGAAGCGACACGCCGCGAGGAAGCCGCGACTTGATGATCGCGGCGTTGAGCTCGCCGCCGTAAACGAAGATCGCGGCGATGAAATACAGGAACACCAGTGCGATGATCACCGAGGCGAGCCCCGCATACATCGTCACGTAATTGTTGGCGAAGCGCGCCAGATACTGGCCGAACACGATGCCCGAGATCAGCGACGCCACGATGGTGAAGACGATGCCGGGCAGGATCTGGAGGAAGCCGCGCCGTCCCGCCGGCAGCCAGACGTGCAGGATGATCAGCGCCACCACCAGCGCGCTGATGGTGATGCCGTAGCGCAGCCAGGTGAGGATACTTTCGTTCGACTCGACGAACAGCGGGATATGGCGTCGCGCCGCTTCGATCAGGAGCGGGCCGAGCACGATCAGGAACGCCATGGCGAGCGCGGTGAAAGCAGCAATCAGCGTGTAAAGGATCGATTCCAGCCGCAGCCAGTACCAGCGCCGCATCTCCACCACCGCATAGGCGCGGTTGAGCGCGACGCGGAGCGCCTCGACGCCGTTGGAGGCGAAATAGACCGACAGCGCCGCGCCGATGGTTAGCAGGCCAGTGCGGGTCGTGGTCAGCACGTCGTGAACCTCGCCCGAGATGGAGTCGGCGACCTGCTTGGGCCAGACCTGCAGCATCAGGCTGGCGGCCTGGTCCGCGAGTTCCTTGGAGCCGAAGAACCCGGCGAGCGAGGTCAGCACAATCAGGAACGGGAACAGCGCCATCAGCGTCGACAGCGCGATGTGGCTGGCGATCGCCCAGCCGTCATCGGCCAGGAATGTGTAGAAGGCATCCTCCAGGACGCAGTAAATGTAGCGGATGGCTTTCACGTGGCACCTACACCGCTGCTCTCTCCCCCTGCACGTAGGGAGAGGTCAGGAGCACAAGCAATGGGCGCAAACCGAAAATCATCGCGCTACCATCTGATATTCCTGGCCCAAAAGCCAGTTCGCGAAGCGCCGCGCCGTCATTCCAGGACGCGCGCCGCGCATCGCCCCGGGATGACGCCGGAGGCTGTCGCAGCACCATGGCGGACCGGCGCGCACGGTGTTATCACCCCTCGATGGCATCTATCCTGAGTACTTTCATCCTGCCGATTGCGGTCGGCGCCGTGGCGTTGGTGCTGCTGCTCGGCCTCATCAACATGATGCGCGGCGGCTCGCCCAATACCTCGCAGAAGCTGATGCGCTGGCGCGTGCTGCTTCAGTTCGTGGCGATCGTCATCGCCATGGCTGCAGTCTGGGCGATGGGACGCTAACATGGTCACGTTGAACCGCATCTACACGAAGACCGGTGACGACGGCACGACGGCGCTCGGAACCGGCGAGCGTCGTCCGAAATACGATCTGCGCATCGAGGCCTATGGCACCGTAGACGAGACCAATGCCGCGATCGGCGTGGTGCGGATCTACACGCATGATCTTCCCGAGTTCGACGCGATGCTCGGCCGCATCCAGAATGATCTGTTCGATCTCGGTGCCGACCTCGCAGTGCCCGAGCGCGAAGGCAAAGCGGAGCGGCTGCGGGTGGTGGCGAGCCAGGTCGAGCGGCTGGAGCGTGACATCGACGCGCTCAACGACAAGCTTGCGCCGCTGACCTCCTTCGTGCTGCCCGGCGGGACGCCGGCCGCAGCTCATCTCCACGTCGCGCGTACAATATGCCGCCGTGCGGAACGCGTGATCGTGGAACTGGCGGCCAAGCCCAACGAGCAGGTGGGCGCGGCTGGCATCCAATATATGAACCGCCTGTCGGACTTCCTGTTCGTGGCCAGCCGCGCCGCCAACGGCAATGGTGCCGGCGACGTACTCTGGGTTCCCGGCCAGAACCGCTGACCCATCTGGGCGCTGTATTTCTAAGGTCTAAAATTTGGCCCCTTGGCGCGTTGACCGGGCCTGATCAGGCCTTTAGGTTCCGCGCCAGTTGATAACCCCCCTCCCAAATTGTGAAAGAGGATCGATGAAGGTCTTGGTGCCGGTAAAGCGGGTGGTCGATTACAACGTCAAGGTCCGCGTCAAGGGCGATGGATCGGGCGTTGAACTCGCCAACGTCAAAATGTCCATGAATCCGTTCGACGAGATCGCGGTCGAGGAAGCGCTGCGCCTGAAGGAAGGTGGCAAGGCCACCGAGGTCGTGGTGGTCTCGATCGGACCCGCGCAGGCGTCGGAGACGATCCGCACCGGGCTCGCCATGGGCGCCGACCGCGGCATCCTGGTGAAGGCCGAGGGAAATGTCGAGCCGCTCGCGGTCGCCAAGATTCTGAAGAAGGTCGCGGAAGAAGAGCAGCCGGGCCTGATCATCCTCGGCAAGCAGGCGATCGATGATGACAGCAACCAGACCGGCCAGATGCTGGCCGCGCTGCTCGGCTGGTCGCAGGCGACCTTCGCCTCCAAGCTCGATGTCGAAGGATCCGACTTCAAGGTCACCCGCGAAGTCGACGGCGGTCTGCAGACCGTGAAGCTGAAGGGACCGGCGATCGTCACCACAGACCTTCGCCTCAACGAGCCGCGCTATGCTTCGCTGCCCAACATCATGAAGGCCAAGAAGAAGCCGATCGCGGAGAAGACCGTCGCCGATTACGGCGTCGACGTCGCCGCGCGCCTCGAGGTTCTCAAGACCACTGAACCGGCGGGCCGCAAGGCGGGCGTCAAGGTCAAGGACGTCGCCGAGCTGGTGTCCAAACTCAAGAACGAAGCCGGGGTGCTCTGATGACGACGCTGCTGATTGCCGAACACGACAACGCGTCGTTGAAGGATGCGACCAACAAGGCTCTCACCGCGGCTGCCGCGCTCGGCGCCGACGTCGAGGTGCTGGTGGCCGGCCAGAACGCCAAGGCCGCGGCGGATGCCGCAGCCAAGCTTGCCGGCGTGAAGAAGGTGCTGCTCGCCGACGGCGACCTCTATGCGCACGATCTCGCCGAGCCGCTGGCCGCGCTGGTGGTGTCGCTGGCCTCCGGCTATGACGCGATCGTCGCGCCCGCGACCTCGCGCTTCAAGAACGTGATGCCGCGCATCGCCGCCCTGCTCGACGTCATGCAGGTCTCGGAGATCATCAAGGTGGTCGCCCCCGATACCTTCGAGCGTCCGATCTATGCCGGCAACGCCATCCAGACAGTAAAGTCCAAGGACGCCAAGAAGGTCATCACGGTGCGGACCTCGACCTTCGCCGCAGCTGGCGAAGGTGGCAGCGCGGCGGTCGAGAACGTCGCGGCGGCGGCCGATCCCGGCCTGTCGTCGTTCGTTGGTGAGGAGGTCGCCAAGAGCGACCGTCCCGAGCTGACTTCGGCCAAGATCATCGTCTCCGGTGGCCGCGCCATGCAGAGCCGCGAGAATTTCGCCAAGTACATCGAGCCGCTCGCCGACAAGCTCGGCGCTGGTGTCGGTGCCTCGCGCGCCGCGGTGGACGCCGGCTATGCGCCGAACGACTGGCAGGTCGGCCAGACCGGCAAGGTCGTGGCCCCCGAGCTCTATGTCGCCGTCGGCATTTCCGGCGCGATCCAGCATCTGGCCGGCATGAAGGACTCCAAGGTGATCGTCGCGATCAACAAGGACGAGGACGCGCCGATCTTCCAGGTCGCCGATTACGGCCTGGTCGCCGACCTCTACCAGGCGGTTCCGGAGCTCACGGCCGAACTCGGCAAACTCGGCAAGTAAAACGAGCCAAAAACACCGGCCGGAGCTAAAAACTCCGGCCGGTGTTGCTTTTTGAGGCGTTTTCTTTGGCGTGGGGCACGCCTTCGAAGCGATCCAATCTAGGTTTCGAGCCAAGGTTCTGATTAAATCGGACCTCCCGGCTCGGGGGATAGGCAGGCGCGACATGCGCGCCGTTCCGGTGGATGACAAGATGGCGGCAGTGATCAAGAAGGTCGGCGTGATCGGCGCGGGTCAGATGGGCAATGGCATCGCGCATGTTGCGGCGCTGGCCGGCTTCGACGTGGTGCTCAACGACGTTTCGGCCGACCGCCTCAAGTCGGGCATGGCCACCATCAACGGCAATCTGGCGCGGCAAGTCTCCAAGAAGGCCGTCTCCGAGGACGACAAGGCCAAGGCGATGGCGCGCATCTCGCTGGCCGAGAAGCTGGACGACCTCGCCGACTGCGATCTCGTGATCGAGACCGCGGTCGAGAAGGAAGAGGTCAAGCGCAGGATTTTCCACGAGCTCTGCGCCGTGTTGAAGCCGGAGGCGATCGTCGCCTCCGATACGTCCTCGATCTCGATCACGCGGCTCGCCGCCGCCACGGACCGGCCGGAACGCTTTATCGGCATTCACTTCATGAATCCGGTGCCGTTGATGGAGCTGGTGGAGCTGATCCGCGGCATCGCCACCGACGATTCCACCTTCGAGACAGCCAAGGAATTCGTCGGCAAGCTCGGCAAGCAGGTCGCGGTCTCCGAGGATTTTCCGGCCTTCATCGTCAACCGCATCCTGCTGCCGATGATCAATGAGGCGATCTACACGCTGTACGAAGGCGTCGGCAATGTCGAGGCGATCGACGCCGCGATGAAGCTCGGCGCGCACCATCCGATGGGCCCGCTGGAGCTCGCCGATTTCATCGGCCTCGACACCTGTCTCTCTATCATGCAGGTGCTGCATGAGGGGCTGGCCGACTCCAAGTACCGTCCGTGCCCGCTGCTGGTGAAATACGTCGAGGCCGGCTGGCTCGGCCGCAAGACGCAGCGCGGCTTCTACGACTACCGCGGCGCAAAGCCGGTTCCGACGCGGTAAGGGAGCCGTCCCCGGACGCAGCGCGGAGCGCTGTCGAGCCGGGGCTCAGAAGCCGCGTGCACGCTGAAGCATGGGTCCCGGCTCTGCGTCGCGTCACTTCGTGCCGCACCTTGTCCGGGACACGAGACCCGCTTCCGCTCACCTCCCGTTAACCTCTCGCGCCTAGGTTACGTCCAGTACGAGGGTTCGCGTAATGGACATGATGGCGATGGTCAGCACCATGCTGGCCGCTCAGCAAGGCGCGCTGCAGTCGAATATTGCGGCGACGCTGACCAAGCAGAACGCGGATATGGAGAAATCCACCGTCCTGACGCTGCTCGGCGCCGGTCAGCCCTCGCTTGCCAATGTCGGCCCCGGCGTCGGCGGCAATCTCAACGTCACCGCCTGAAGATACCTAAAGCGACGCGGCGGCCTTGCCGGTCGCGGCCCGGATCAGCTTGAGCGCGTCCTCGCTGGCCCATTCCGCGGGTCCCGCAATCGTCGCGATCTCGCAGCCTTGCGGGTCGACCAGCACCGAAGTCGGCATCCCCAGCGCCCGGCCTATCGCCTTAAGATCCTGGAAAGCCTTGGCTTTCTGGTCGCTGAAATAGCTGAGCCTGACAAGATTGGCCTCTTTCAGGAAGGTCTTGGGCTTCTCGGGATCGCGGGTGTCGATATTGATCGCCACCACCTCGAAATTCGGGCCGGACAGCTTGCCCTGGAGCTCGTCCAGCGCCGGCATCTCCTTGCGGCAGGGCACGCACCAGGTGGCCCAGAGGTTCACCAGCAGCGTCTTGCCGCGGAAATCGGACAGCTTCTTCGGCTTGCCGTCGGCATCCTCGAAGGTGAGGTCGGGCAGCTTCAGCGGGGCGCTGGCCATGGTCAGCGCCGCGACCTCGCCGTGGGCAAGCGGGGCGATTTTCTGCGCCGTCGCGACCGCCGGCTTGCAGGTCGGATCGCCTGAGGGCGCGCGACTCAGGCCCAGCCCGTACAGCGCGGCGAAGCCGGCCAGGCCCACGACCGCCACGGCGGCGATGACGAGGGGGATCCGGCGCTTTGCGGAGGGCGTCTTGTCGAGCATATCGTTTGTCATCCGGTCGCAGATATGGCTATCAGGGGCCTCTTAATACGGCTGGCAGCAGTCGGCAAACGTGCGGCGACAGCAAGGCGTGAGCAGGGGATCATGAGCAACAAGATGTGGGGCGGCCGGTTCTCGGAACGTCCCGATGAGATCATGGAAGAGATCAACGTCTCCATCGACGTCGATCGTCACCTCTTCGCGCAGGACATTGCCGCGTCCAAGGCCCACGCCGCGATGCTGGCCAGCCAGGGCATCATCACGGCCTCTGATGCGAAAAATATCGGCAAGGGTCTAGACACGATCTTGTCAGAGATCGGCAAGGGCGGCTTCACGTTTAAGCGCGCGCTCGAAGACATCCATATGAACGTCGAGAGCCGCCTGTCCGAGCTGATCGGGCCCGCCGCCGGCCGCCTGCACACGGCGCGTTCGCGCAACGACCAGGTCGCGACCGATTTCCGCCTGTTCGTCCGCGACGTCATCGACGAGACCGATGCTGCGCTCGCCGCGTTCCAGCAGGCGCTGGTAGAGCGCGCGCTGGAACACGCCGCAACCGTGATGCCCGGTTTCACGCATCTGCAGACCGCGCAGCCCGTCACCTTCGGTCACCACTTGCTGGCCTATGTCGAGATGGCGGCGCGCGACCGCGGCCGCTTCCAGGACGCGCGCAAGCGGCTGAACGAATCCCCGCTGGGCGCGGCCGCGCTCGCCGGCACCTCGTTCCCGATCGACCGCCATGCCACCGCGAAGGCGCTGCTGTTCGACCGCCCGATGGCGAACTCGCTCGATGCGGTGTCCGACCGCGACTTCGTGCTGGAGACGCTTTCGGCGGCCGCGATCTGCGCCGTGCACATGTCGCGCTTTGCCGAGGAGATCGTGATCTGGACCTCGCCGCTGGTCGGCCTTGTCAGGCTCAGCGACAAGTTCACCACGGGCTCCTCGATCATGCCGCAGAAGCGCAATCCGGATGCCGCCGAGCTGGTGCGTGCCAAGACCGGCCGCGTCATCGGCGCGCTCAACGGGCTTCTGATCGTCATGAAGGGCCTGCCGCTCGCCTATCAAAAGGACATGCAAGAGGACAAGCAGGGCGCCATGGAGGGCTTTGCCGCGCTGTCGCTGGCGATCCGCGCCATGACCGGCATGGTCCGCGACCTCGTGCCCGATGAAGCCAGGATGAAGGCGGCAGCCGGCGAGGGCTATGCCACGGCGACCGATCTCGCCGACTGGCTGGTACGGACGCTGAAGATGCCGTTCCGCGAGGCCCACCACGTCACCGGCCGCATCGTCGCCATGGCGGCCGAGGGCGGCGTGGCGCTGCACGAGCTGCCGCTGACGCAGATGCAGGCGATCGAGCCGAAGATCACCAAGGAGGTGCTCGGCGTGCTCTCGGTCGAATCGTCGGTGAAGAGCCGGACCAGCTTCGGCGGCACCGCGCCGAAGAACGTGGCATCTCAGGCAAAGAGCTGGGCGAAGCGGCTGGAAAAAGAGCGAAAATCGGGCTGAGGGCAAAATTTCGCTTATCTTTCATGGTCATCCGGCTCTCGCCAGAGCGCGCCAATCTCTGTATGGTGCGCGCCGCGTAGTGGGGATTTCGTCGTGACGTCAAAGTTTCGCCCGGCCGGCTCGGGGTGGGCCATCATTGTCCTTAGCCTGACGGCGCTGGCGCTCGCCGGCTGCGGCCGCAAAGGCCCGCTGGATCTGCCGCCGACCGCGTCCGCGACCACGGGCGCCGCGCCGGCCGACGCCGAGACCGAAGCCCCGAGGGCGCCGGGCACGCTCAGCCCCACCTATAGTGCGGATCCTGCGCCTGCGGCGGCGAAGGGCCGCAAGAAGCCGTTTATTCTCGATCCGCTCCTGGACGAACCTCCCGCCCGGAAATAAGCCGGGACAACCGAGCCTGCGCCATGAACCATTTCGACTATCGCAACGGCGTGCTGCACGCCGAGGCGGTGAACCTGTCCGAGCTGGCTGCGACCGTCGGCACGCCGTTCTATTGCTATTCGACCGCGACGCTGGAGCGGCACTACCGCGTCTTCGCAGATGCCTTCGCCGGCGAGAAGGTGCTGGTCTGCTACGCCATGAAGGCGAACTCCAACCAGTCGGTGCTGCGCACGCTGGCCAAGCTCGGCGCCGGTGCCGACGTCGTCTCGGGCGGTGAGCTGAAGCGGGCACTGGCCGCCGGCATTCCCGCCAGCAAGATCCTGTTCTCCGGCGTCGGCAAGACCGAGGCCGAGCTGCGCGCCGCGCTTGCCGCCGACATCCTCTGCCTCAACGTCGAATCCGAGCCCGAGCTCGAGCTGTTGTCGCGGCTTGCGACCGAGATGGGCAAGACCGCGCGCATCTCCGTGCGCGTCAATCCCGACGTCGATGCCGGCACGCATGCCAAGATCTCCACCGGCAAATCCGAGAACAAGTTCGGCATCCCGATCGCCCATGCGCGCGAGGTCTATGCCCGCGCGGCGAGACTGCCGGGCATCGAGGTGACCGGCACCGACGTGCATATCGGCAGCCAGATCACCGACCTCTCCAAGATGGAGACCGCGTTCCGCATCCTCTCCGAATTCGTGCAGACGCTGCGCGCCGACGGTCACAACATCAGTCACGTCGATTTCGGCGGCGGTCTCGGCATTCCCTATTACATGGACCGCGAGGCGCCGCCGGCGCCCGACGCCTATGCCGCCATGGTCAAGCGCGTCAGCCACAATCTCGGCTGCACGCTGATGTTCGAGCCGGGCCGCATGATCGTCGGCAATGCCGGCATCCTAGTCGCGAAGGTCATCTACGTGAAGCACGGCGACGGCAAGAATTTCGTCATCATCGACGCCGCCATGAACGATCTGATCCGCCCGACCCTGTACGAGGCGCATCACGACATCCTGCCGGTGACGCAGGCTGCGAAGGGCGCGGCCACCATCACGGCCGACGTCGTCGGCCCGGTCTGCGAGACCGGCGACTACCTCGCGCTCGACCGCACCCTGCCGACGCCGAAGCCGGGCGACCTGCTCGCCATCATGACCGCAGGCGCCTATGGCGCGGTGCAGGCCGGCACCTACAATACGCGGCCCTTGGTGCCCGAGGTGCTGGTGAAGGACGACCAATACGCCGTCGTGCGCCCGCGCATCGAGGTCGAGCAACTGATCGCGATGGACACGCCGGCGCCGTGGTTGTGAGTCGGCAACGCCGGCTCAACGGCCGCGGTGTCATCCCCGCGAAGGCGCGGATCCCTAACCACAGGGCGTAGTTGCCTGACGAAGCTCTAACTCCGAGTCCTCGTAATCACATCCGCCTGTGGTTATGGGTCCCGGGGCTCGCGCTCCGCGCGCCCCGGGGACGACAGCGGTTGCTGGCGCTACTTCCCCGCCAATCCGCCCTTGCCGCCAACTACCACCCCCGCCTTCTTCTCGATCGGCTTGATCGCTGCGGTGAAATCGGACTCGGCGCCCTCCGCGCTGATCACGGTCTCCCACAAACGTCCCACGGCGTCAGCGACCTCCATCGACAGGCCGAGCTGCTTCATTTCCTCCAGCGCCAGCCGCACGTCCTTCACCATCAATCCCGTGGCAAAGCCGAAGTCGAAGGTGCGCGGCAGCACCGCGCGCGGAAACTTGTCGCGGCTCGCGGTATTCATGCCGGAGCCGGCATTGATGACGTCGATCATCACGGCGGGATCGAGCCCGGCCTTGACGCCCATCACCACCGCTTCCGACGTCGCCACGATCGCGGTCGCCGACAGGAAATTGTTGGCGAGCTTCATGGTCTGCGCTGCGCCGGGCTTCTCGCCGATGAAGAACACCTTTCCGATCACGTCGAGCGCGGGCTTGAGCAGCTCGAACTCCGCCTTCGGCCCCGACACCATCACGGCCAGCGTGCCCTTCTCGGCGCCGCCGACCCCGCCCGACACGGGACAGTCGATCTGCACGATGTTGCGTTTGGCGAGCAGGCCGTGAATCCTAGCCGCCATCGCCGAGCCGACGGTGGAGAGATCGACGAAGCGCTTCGCGCGGCTCCCTTCGACCACGCCATTGGCGCCGGTGGCGACGTCGAGCGAGGCCTGCAGCGAAGGCAGGCTCGCCATCACCGTCTCGACCTGGTCGGCGACATCCTTCGGCGATGTCCCAGCCAGGGCGCCGCGCGCCACCAGCTTCTCGACCACGTCCTTGCGCGTGTCGAACACGACGAGCCTGTGTCCCGCCTCGATCAGCCGCCGCGCCATCGGGAAGCCCATGTTTCCGAGCCCGATGAATCCGATGTCCATGGTGTTTCCTTGTTCCGTTTTCGTTGTTGTTGGATGTGAAAGCGGCGATCACTCTCTGCTCGTCGTCCCGGGGCATCGCGAAGCGATGAGCCCGGGACCCATACCCCCAGGGAGGAGTCGTCGTGCGAAAGCGGTCACTCCGAGTTCCCGTAACCACGTCTTCCTGTGGTTATGGGTCCCGGGCTCGCGCTCCGCGCGCCCCAGGACGACAGCGGAGATTGCAGCCCTCACGCCTTCCCATCGATCTCCGCAAACACCTCGCGCGCGATGCGGAAGCTGTCGACGGCGGCGGGCATGCCGCCGTAGATCGCGACCTGCATCAGGATCTCGCGGATCTCGTCGCGGGTCACGCCATTGGTCAGTGCGCCCTTCAGATGCGCGCGAAACTCATGCTGGCGGTTGAGGATCGCGATCATCGCGATGTTGAGCATGCTGCGGGTCTTGCGCGGCAGCTCCTCGCGGCCCCAGACCGTGCCCCAGCAATATTCGTTGAGCATCTCCTGGAACGGGCGGTTGAAGTCGTCGACGTTCTTCAGGGCGTTGTTGACATAGGCCTCGCCCAGCACCGCTTTGCGGACTTCCAGGCCCTTGTCGTGCATCTTCTTGTCCATGGCGTTTCCTTCGTTCTCCTCGGGGATGGCGCCGCGGAAATTAAGGGGTCGGGCCGGGCCAGTCACGTCCTCGTGTTATGCGGGAAAAGGGCCCTCTCCCGTGCAGGAACGGATGCCTCAGTGCTGCCGTTGTGATAGGCTTCAGTCTACCGGGCAACCTGGAGAGCTGATTGAACGGCGTCATCCCCGACCCGTCAGACCCGAACCGCGATGGCGACGCTCTGTCGCGGCTGAAGCTGGCGCAGGCCCTCGACCGGGCTGTTTATGCCATCGCGTGGGAGCGTGCCTGGCCGAATCTGGCGCGGCTTCTGACCGTCGTCGGCCTGTTCCTGGTGGTGTCCTGGGCCGGTCTGTGGCTGGCGGTGCCGTTCATCGCTCGCGCCATCGGTCTCGTCATTTTCGCCGGCATTGCGCTTGCCGCCTTGTTCCCTCTGCTTCGCTTTCGCTGGCCGAGCCGCGAGGAAGCTCTGAGCCGGCTCGATCGCGGCTCCGGCATCCGCCACCGTCCGGCGACCACGCTCACCGACACGTTGACCTCGCAGGACCCGGTTGCCAGGGCGCTGTGGCAGGCCCAGCGCGAGCGCACGCTGGCCTCGCTCAAGCGCATCCGCGCCGGCCTGCCGCACCCGCGGCTCGCGCTGCACGATCCCTGGGCCCTGCGCGCCCTCGTCATGGTGATGCTGGTTGCGACCTTCTTCGCCGCCGGCGACGAACGCGCGCTGCGGCTCGGGGCCGCCTTCAACTGGAACGGCGTGCTGGCCCCGGCCAATATTCGCGTCGACGCCTGGGTGACGCCGCCGCTCTACACCGGCAAGCCGCCGATCATCCTGTCGGCCGCCAACAAGGAGGCGGCGGCGCTGCCTGCCAGCGGTCCGCTCGCCGTTCCCGCCGGCTCGACCCTGATCGTGCGCTCCTCCGGCGGCAATCTCGACGTCGCGGTCTCCGGCGGCCTCAAGGAGGTCGCGCCCACGGAAGCCGCGCCCAAGGGCACCAACGAGAAGCATTTCACCATCACAGCCGACGGCACGGCGCAAGTCCGAGCGCCCTCCGGCCAGCCGCAATGGGCGTTCGCGGCAACGCCAGACCGTACGCCGACGATCGCGCTCGCCAAGGATCCCGAGCGCCAGGCGCGCGGTGCGCTCCAGCTCTCCTACAAGATCGAGGACGATTACGGCGTCACCGGCGCGGAGGCGCAGATTGCGCTGCGTCCCGTCGACGCCAAGGACAATCCCAAGGATAACATGAAGGGCAGCGATGCCGAGGCCAAGGGCCCGGCGCGGCCGCTATTCCAGCCACCGAAATTCCCACTCGTTCTGCCAAACGCGCGCACCCGTAACGGTGTCGGCCAGACGGTCAAGGACGTCAGCGAGGATCCCTATGCCGGCGCCGACGTCACGCTGACGCTGACCGCCAAGGACGAGGCCGGCAACGAGGCGAAAAGCGAGCCCTTCAGCATGCGGCTGCCCGAGCGCCTCTTCACGAACTCGCTCGCGCGGGCGCTGATCGAGCAGCGCCGCATCCTCGCGCTCGATGCCAACAGGAATTCCGAGGTCTACACCGCGCTCGACGCTCTGATGATCGCGCCCGAATTGTTCACGCCGGATGCGGGCTGCTATCTCGGCCTTCGCAGCCTCGCATCCCAGCTCGAGGCGGCCCGCACCGACGATGCGCTTCGCGAGGTGGTGGCGAGCATGTGGGCATTCGCGGTCACCATCGAGGACGACGGCGTCGCCGGCAGCGTCAACGCGGCGCTGCGCGCGGCGCAGGACGCGCTCAAGGCGGCGCTCGACCGCGGCGCCAGCGAGGACGAGATCAGGGTGCTGACGCAAAAGCTCCGCGAGGCCATGGCCGGCAAGGTGCGCGACCTCGCCCGGCGCGCCGAGCAAAATCCGCTCGGACCCCGGCAGCCGTTCCCGGCGGAGGTCCAGCTCATCCTCGACAAGGCCGTCGAGCTGCGACAGAAGACCCAGCATGCGACGCCCGAGCAGCTTGCGGAGCTGGCGCAGCAGCAGGATGCGTTGCGTCAGCAGCTTCAGGCCTATCGGCAGTCGGCGAACAGCCGCGCCAAGGCGGGCAACGAGGGGGCCAACCAGTTTACGCGGGACCGGAAATGCGGAAACTAGCGCGCCTGCCAGTCTTGAGGGCGATCTCGATCGCCTGCCTCGCCTTCCTGCTCGGAGGCTTGTCGCCTGCGGTCGCCCAGCAGGATCAGGATCCCGACGCGTTGCTCGACAGCGCGGAAAAGGCGATGCAGGACTCCGGCGACAGCCTCCGGCAGAAGGAGTCCGGCAAGAGCCTGAACAACCAATCCGACGCCATCCAGAAGCTCGAAGAATACAAGCGCGCGACCGAGCGAAGCCAATCGTCCAATCGCGATCGCTCCGTCATCACGCAACGTGATCTGGACGACCTGCTCCGGCAGATCGAGAAAGCGGCGCGCGAAGGCAATCGCGAAGCGGCGCAGCGCATGCTCGAGCAGCTGGCGCAGATCATGGAAAACCTCCAGATGGCGCAGCGCGGGCAATCCGGCGAAAGCGAGATGGAGCAGGCGCTCAACGAGCTGAGCGACATGATCCGCAAGCAGCAGCAATTGCGCGACAAGACGTTCAAGCAGGGCCAGGACTCCCGGCGCGACCGTTCGCGCGGCAAGCAGCAGGGCGACCAGTCGATGTCGGACCTGCAGCAGGATCAGGAGGCGCTGCGTGAGCGCCTGAAGAAGCTGCAGGACCAGCTCGCCAAGCGCGGCCTCGCGCAGAAGGGACAAAAGGGTCAGAAGCAGCAAGGGCAGAAAGGCCAGCAGGGCGAGCAAGGTCAGTCCGGCGATCAGGACGGCGACCAGGGCGACGACGACGGCAGTCTCGATGACGCCGACGGTGCCATGGGCGATGCCGGCTCGAAGCTTGGCGAGGGCAATGCTGACGGCGCGACGGATGCGCAAGGCAAGGCGCTCGATGCCTTGCGCAAGGGCGCGCAGAAGATGGCCGAGGCGATGCAGCAGGGCGATGGCGAGGGGCAGGGCGACGGTCCCGGCAATCGCGCCGGCCGTCAGCAGAGCGGCGGCAATCAGACCGATCCGCTCGGCCGCCCGCTTCACGGCCGCGATCTCAGCGACGACTACACCGTCAAGATCCCCGGCGAGATCGACGCCCAGCGCGTCCGCCGCATCCTCGAAGAGCTCCGCCGCCGTCTCGGCGATCCCTCGCGTCCGCAGCTCGAGCTCGACTATATCGAGCGCCTGCTGAAGGATTTTTGAGACGGACTCACCTCTGGCTCATTGTCATCGCCCGGCTTGGCCGGGCGATCCAGTATCCCAGAGGCCTGCATTGAAGAGCTCGCTCTCACCGCATCCGTCACGGCGTATTGGATGCCCCGGTCAAGCCGGGGCATGACAGCAAAGTGTCGGGCGGCAGCTTCGTGTCACCCCTTCTTCGCCGCCAGAGCATCCGCAACGGCGGTGCGGATGTCGGCGACCGAGAAAGGCTTGGTCACGACGTCATGCACCAGTGCGTTAAGGTTGGAGGCCCGCTCGCGCTGATCGGCAAAGCCGGTCATCAGCAGGATGGTCAAGTCGGGGAAGTCGCGCGCGGCGGAGAGGGCCAGCGCGATGCCGTCCATCACGGGCATCTGGATGTCGGTGAGCAGGAGATCGAATGCGCCGTCCTCGCGGGTCAGGATCTCAAGCGCCTCGGCGCCGTCCTGCGCGGTGACGGTCTCGTGGCCGTCCATGGCGATCGCGCGCGCCACCAGCGTGCGCGTCGAATCCTCGTCATCGGCAATCAGGATCTTCGGCATGAGACGAACCTTGCGACCAACTCCCGCGAACCTGGGCGGGGCCGATTATACGCTGCCGCCGGCGATGTCGCGCCGGTTGAAGAAGCGAACGTCGATATTGCGGCCCTCCGGGGGTGGTGAGGCCAGGCGCGAGCGGAAGAAGGCGCGCTCGCCGGGCCGCAGCACGGTCTGCTCCAGCACCGTGTTCCAGGCGTAGATCTCGGCGCCCTGGGCGTCGCGCACGGCGAAGCGCAGGCGGGGGATGTCGAGCGCTTTCTTGCCTTCGCCGACGATCACGCCCTCGATCACCAGCACCTGCTTACCGTCTACGGTCTCGCTGGACAGCTTGACGTCCTTGAAGGCCAGCCCTCTCAGATTCACCTCGAGCCCGACCGTCTTGTAGAACGCCGCCGTCTGCGGCAGCAACCGCACCATGTCGCCGCGCCAGATCACCAGCGCCAGCACCAGCGCGCCCATGGCAGCGCAGGCGGTCGGGAGGCCGAAATGAGATTTTCGCTGCGGAGCGGGGGCGACCGGCCGGCTGACCCGCGCGCCGCGGCGGCGGAACAGGCCGCTGAACCAGGACTGGTGCTGCGCGCCGGCGATCTCCTCCTCGGCGGCCCGGGCCGCCGCGGACCACTCGTCCTCGATCTCCTTGGTCTCCTCCGCTGGCCAGTCGCTGGCGATCGAGGGGCTGTCGACGACCGGGGTGTCGGCGGTGCCGTCGTCCTTGGCATAGGAGTTCCACTGCTCGGCGAGGTCGGACTGGTCCTCGGCCTGGCTGGCTGCGGCCATGGCCGGGATCGAGGCCTCCTCGATCGCGTCCTCGGCATGGGCGACCCAGGTCTCCTTGCAACGGGAGCAGCGTACCGTCCGGCCGTTCGCCCCCAGGCTCGCAAGCTTGATCGCGTAGGATGTCGTACAATGGGGGCAGACGATATGCATGGACGAGCCTTGATGCATGAGCGAGGACTTGGACGGGAACTTGGACCAGACTTGACGATGCCGCGGTCGCGGACGACCGGGCGGCCCTTATGCTACCGGGCGAGCGTTAACGAACCGGAAACCATAACGGTCGCAAAAACCGTCAATCGTCTACGGCGGGGCACAGCCGTGCAGCCCGCGCCCCCTCTCGAACGGAGCTGAGCTTGGTTCGGTTCGAAAATGTCGGATTGCGTTACGGTCTGGGGCCGGAGATTCTGCGCGACCTCAGCTTTCAGATTCCGGCGCATTCCTTTCAGTTTTTGACCGGCCCCTCCGGCGCCGGCAAGACGTCGCTGCTGCGCCTGTTGTTCTTGTCGCATCGGCCGACGCGGGGCCTCGTCAACCTGTTCGGACACGACATCTCACGACTCGGCAAGGACGAGATCGCCGATCTGCGCAAGCGCATCGGCATCGTGCTCCAGGATTTCCGGCTGCTCGACCACATGACGACCTATGAGAACGTCGCGCTGCCGTTCCGCGTCATGGGCCGCAGCGAGTCGAGCTATCGCAAGGAGGTCATCGATCTCTTGCGCTGGGTCGGCCTTGGCGACCGCATGGACGCGTTGCCGCCGATCCTGTCCGGCGGCGAGAAGCAGCGCGCGGCGATCGCGCGCGCCGTGATCTCGCGCCCGCAGCTGCTGCTCGCGGACGAGCCGACCGGCAGCGTCGATCCGACGCTCGGCCGCCGCCTGCTGCGGCTCTTCATCGAGCTCAACAAATCGGGCACGGCCGTCATCATCGCAACCCACGACATCGGGCTGATGGACCAGTACGAAGCGCGGCGCCTCGTACTGCATCAGGGACGGCTGCACGTCTATGAGTAGGACCGACGAGCGCGGCGTGCTGGTTGATCTCGGGCAGGAGCGTCCGCAGCTTCCGGCCAAGGCCCGCAACATGTCGCCGATCGTGCCACGCGCCTCGATTCACGGCCGCGCGTTGGTCGCCGTCGTCGCCATCATGACCTTCCTGGCGTCGATGACCACAGGCACGGTGCTGTTGGTCAGCGCCTCCGCCGCGGAATGGCAGTCGGACGTCGCGAGCGAGATCACCATCCAGATCCGCCCGCAGGCGGGGCGCGATCTCGAGCGCGACACCGCAGCGGTGACGGAAGCCATGCGCACGCAAGCCGGCATCGTCGAGGTCAAGCCGTTCACCAAGGACGAGAGCGGCAAGCTGCTCGAGCCCTGGCTCGGCACCGGACTGTCGATGGACGATCTGCCGGTGCCGCGCATGATCATCGCCCGCGTGCAGCCGGGCACGCTGCTCGATCTCGGTGTCCTGCGCGCGCGCGTCACCCAGGTGGCGCCGAGCGCGAGCGTCGACGATCATCGTGCCTGGATCGAGCGCATGCGCTCAATGACCAACGCCACCGTCCTCGCCGGGCTCGGCATTCTCGCGCTGGTCATCATCGCCACCATCATCTCGGTCTCGTTTGCGACCCGTGGCGCCATGGCGGCGAACCGCCCGATCGTCGAGGTCCTGCATTTCGTCGGTGCCGGGGACCGTTACATCGCCAATCATTTCCTGCGCCACTTCCTTCGCCTGGGCCTCGAGGGCGGTGTGATCGGCGGCGGCGCGGCCATGCTGCTGTTCGGCTTCTCGGAGTCGATCGCAGGCTGGTTTTCCGGCACCCCCGTGGGCGACCAGTTCGCAGCGCTGCTCGGCACCTTCTCGCTCCGGCCATCCGGCTACATCGTGCTCGCCGCGCAGGCGGTGCTGATCGGCGCCATCACCGCGGTGGCCTCCCGCCAGACGCTGTTCGCGACGTTAAATGACGTCGATTAACTCCGTTAAACCAGACTCCACTTCGCCTCAAAACCTCTTAAAATCACCGCAGGGAAGGGATCACCGACATCGCATGACCTCGCCGACCGACGATCGATCACCGAAACTGCCGCGCGGCTGGCTGCGTGCGACAATCGTGTCGACGATCGCGCTTGCCTTCGTCGGCGCGGCGGCGGGCTTCATCGCGTTCCTGTCGCAATTGCGTGGCGCGGAGTTGGTGCCGGACCGCAGGGCGGACGGCATCGTGGTGCTCACCGGCGGTTCCTCGCGAGTTTCTGACGCAATGGAGCTGCTCGCTGCCGGTTACGGTCGCAGGCTTCTGATCTCGGGGGTGCATCCGACCTCGACCGCGAGCGACATCTCCCGGACCCTGCCGGAGAACCAGTCCTTCATGACTTGTTGCGTCGACCTCGACCGCACCGCGCTCTCGACCCGCGGCAATGCCGCGGAGGCGCGGCGCTGGGCCGACGGGCGGCGGTTCAAATCCCTGATCGTGGTCACATCGAACTATCACATGCCGCGCGCGCTGGTGGAATTCTCCCATGCGATGCCGCAGGCGACGCTGATCCCGTTCGCGGTGGTCGGCGAGAAATGGCGTGAGGAGCCGTGGTGGACTTCGCCGTCGACGTTGCGGCTGCTGTTGTCTGAATATGTCAAGTACGTCGCAGCTGAGCTCAGGGTCCGGCTGGAGAATTTCGGGATTGACCTTTCGCCCGAGATATTGGAGCAGCCTGCAGGCGTGCAGCCGAAGCGCCCCAACACTGCACAGGCTAATTGATCGGCAACCTGGTCGGCAAATTAATCGGCAAATCAATCGGATCGTCGATGTTCCTGATTTTCCTGCGCTCGCTCGTGTTCAACGTGCTGTTCTACGCCGTGCTGGTGTGCCTCGCGATCGTGGCGCTGCCGACTTTCGCATTGCCGCCGCGCGCGATGCTGACGGTCGCGCAATGGTGGGCGAAGGCGACGCTGGTCCTGATGCGCCTCGTCTGCAACATCAAGGTGGAGTTTCGCGGTGTCGAGAAGATCCCGCAAGGACCCTTGTTGATCGTGGCCAAGCACCAGTCGTTCTGGGAGACGTTCGTGCTGCCGGGCTTCTTCGATCGTCCGATCTTCATCCTCAAGCGTCAGCTGATGCAGATTCCGGTGTTCGGTCAATTCCTGGTCAAGACCGGGATGATCGCGATCGACCGCAATGCCGGCGTGAAGGCGCTGCTCGACATGACACGACGGGCGCGCGAGGCGGTGCGCAGCGGGAAGCAGCTCGTGATCTTTCCGGAAGGCACGCGCCGCGCGCCGGGCGCGCCGCCCGATTACAAGACCGGCTTTGCCCAAATCTATTCGTCCTGCGGCGTGCAATGCCTTCCGGTCGCGCTCAACTCCGGCCTGTTCTGGCCGCGCCGCACCTTCATGCGCTATCCCGGTACCCTGGTGGTGGAATTCCTCGATCCGCTTCCGGCCGGTCTGCCGAAGGACGAGTTTCTCGCGCGCGTGCAGACGGCGATCGAGGACACGACCGCTCGTCTCGTCGAAGCGGGCCGGAAAGAGCAAGAGCAGCTGATCGGATCGGCGCCGAGCTATGCGCCGGCGGACGGTTAGCGGCTTTCGCGATCGTCGGTCGGGGCCGGTGTGTGCAGGGAATGCGCATCACCATGCAACATCGCTGCGAGCTGGTGCAGCTGCGTGTCGCGAAAGCCTTCGGCCTCGATCGCCTTCACCGTCGCTGTCACGTAATCGCGATTGGCGCCGGACTGGCCATGTCCCTGGAGGACATGGCGGTGCTGTTCGGCGAGCGACAGCCGGCCGGCATATTGCACATGGCCGCGGTCGACGACATAGGCGAGCGCGGCGACGCGCTGCCGTGCATCGTTCTCCAGCCACACCGAGCGCATCACCTCGCGATAGACCGAGGTGACCTGCTCGCGCGCCCGCAAATAAGCGACGACATCGGCACGGTCCTTCTCGGCGACGCGAAAGGCGATGCCGCGGCAGGCGCCGCCGCGGTCGAGCCCGAGCACCAGGCCCGGCTTCTCCGGCGTGCCGCGGTGCACGAAGGAATAGACGCAGAGCGCGCGGTGCTCGCCGACCAGCCGCGCCGGGACACGTTCTTCGAATTCGAAACCCGGCCGCCACATCAGCGAGCCGTAGCCGAACACCCAGAGGTCGCCCTTGGCTGTGGTGACGGAGGGGAGGGTGATTTCCGACATTTCGGGCACGGCTACCAGAATGAGGCCCCCAAGCGAAGCGCTTTCTGCGCCTTTCGTCGCAGGCCGGCCTCGCTTACATTTGCCTGAATCTGGGGTCAAAGGGTCGCCGCATGTCCAATATGACCGTTGCCACAGGCCGCCGCCGCTCTCGTTGGGGCCTATTCATCGCTCCGATTTTCGTCCTTGTCCTCGCGGTGGCCTGGACCTGCTTCTGGTTCTATGCCGCCTCGCAGGCCGAAATCGCCGCAGACGCCTGGCGGGCGCAGGAGGCCAAGGCGGGCCGCATCTATGACTGCGCCAAGCGCTCGATCGCCGGCTTCCCGTTCCGCTTCGAGGTGCAGTGCTCGGGCGCCAGTGTCGCCCTGGTCTCGCAAAACGCGAGCAAGACGCCGTTCACGGCGAAGCTCGACAACATCCTGGTCGTCGCCCAGGTCTATGACCCCAAGCTCGTCATCGCCGAGTTCTCCGCGCCGGCGACATTGACCGACGGCGTCACGCAAAACACCTTCGTGGTGAATTGGAGCAAGGGCCGCAGCAGCGTCGTCGGCCTGCCGGCGGTGCCGGACCGTGCCTCCCTCGTGTTCGACGATCCCAGCCTCAACCGTCTCGACGGCAGCGTGCAGGTGCCGCTCGCGCGCGCCAAGCAGGTCGAGCTGCACGGCCGTCTCGCGGACGGATCGAAGTCCGATCATCCTGTCATCGAGACCGTGCTCCATGTCGCGCAGGGCAGCATCCAGGGTGTGCATCCGCTGCTCGCCGAGCCGTTCGAGGCGGACACGCGCGCGAAGATCACGGGCCTCAAAGACCTCACGCCAAAACCCTGGCCGCAGCGCTTCCGCGAGATCCAGGCCGCCGGCGGCCAAATCGAGATCGTGCAGTCACGCATCCAGCAGGGCGAGATGATCGCGGTTGCGGCCGGCACGCTCGGCCTTTCGCCCAACGGCCGGCTCGACGGCGAATTGCAGATGACGGTCACCGGCCTCGAGCGCGTGATCCCGGCACTCGGCATCGAGAAGATGCTGGAGGAGGGCGTGCCGCAAGCCACGCTCGATCGCCTTGCGCCCGGCGTGAAGTCGCAGGACCTCAACAATCTGTTCGGCGCGCTCGATCGCGCCGTTCCCGGCCTCGGCAAGGTCATCAAGCAGAATGCCAATGCCGGCGTTGCCGCCGGCATCAATTCGATCGGCACCGAGAGCATGCTGGAAGGCAAGAAGGCGCGGAGCTTCCCGCTGAAATTCGTCGACGGTGCCGTGCTGCTCGGCCCGGTCAAGGTCGGGCAGATCACGCCGCTGTATTGATCCGCCGTCATTGCGAGCGAAGCGAAGCAATCCAGACTTTCTCCGACGAAACGGCTGGATTGCTTCGTCGCTTCGCTCCTCGCAATGACCGAGGAGAGACGCGTGGTCTAAGGCTTCTTCAGCGCCGCATGCGGTCGGCCGAAATCGGGCGCGGCCGAATCCTGGCCGATCTCGACGATGCCGCGGCGAATGGCGCGGGTGCGGGTGAAGTGGTCGAACAGCGCCTCGCCGTCGCCGCGGCGGATCGCACGCGTGAGCTTCGCGAGATCCTCGGTGAAGGTCCCGAGCATCTCCAGCACCGCTTCCTTGTTGGCGAGGAAGACGTCCCGCCACATCGTCGGATCGGAGGCCGCGATGCGGGTGAAGTCGCGAAAGCCGCCGGCGGAGAATTTGATCACCTCGGATTCGGTCACCTGGGCCAGCTCGTCGGCGGTGCCGACGATGGTGTAGGCGATCAGATGCGGCAGATGGCTGGTGATGGCGAGCACGAGATCATGATGATCCGGCGTCATCACCTCGACCTTGGCGCCCATCGCCGCCCAGAAGGCGCGCAGGTGCTCAGTGGCCGCCGCGTCGGTGCCATCGGGCGGGGTGAGGATGCACCAGCGGTTGATGAACAGCTCGGCAAAGCCCGAATCCGGGCCCGAGTGCTCGGTGCCGGCGACCGGATGCGCCGGCACGAAATGAACGCCTTGCGGCAGATGCGGGGCCATGTCCCTGACCACCGCGCCCTTCACCGAGCCGACATCGGAGACGATCGCCCCCGGCTTGAGATGAGCAGCGATCTCCTGTGCAACGGGCCCGCAGGCGCCGACGGGAATGCAGAGGATGACGAGATCGGCGTCCTTCACGGCCTCCGCGTTGGTCGCCACCACCTCATCGACGATGCCGAGTTCGGCGACGCGGGCGCGCGTCTTCTCCGAGCGCGCGGTGGTGACGATCGTGCCTGCCAGCCCCTGGAGCTTCGCGGCGCGCGCGATCGAACCGCCGATCAGGCCGAAGCCGATCAGCGCCACGCGCTGGAAATGCGCCTGCGTGCTCATTTGCCGGCCATGAAGTCGCGCAAGCCCTCGACAACGAGGCGGTTCGCCTCCTCGGTACCGATGGTCATGCGCAGCGCATGCGGCAGGCCGTAATTCTTCAGCGCGCGCAGCACCAAGCCCCGCTTAGTCAGGTAGGCGTCGGCCGCGTCCGCGGTCTTGCCCTCGGTCGGGAAATGGATCAGCACGAAATTGGCGACGCTCGGGGTCACCTTCAGGTCGAGCTTGCCGATCTCCTCGGTCAGCCAGTTGCGCCAGGTTTCGGTGAACTGCTTCGACATCGCCTGGTGCGCGGTGTCCTCGATCGCGGCGACCGCGGCGTACATCGCCGGCGTCGACACGTTGAAGGGGCCGCGGATGCGGTTGACGGCGTCGATGATGTGCTCGGGCCCGAACATCCAGCCGATGCGCAGTGCGGCAAGTCCGTGGATCTTGGAGAAGGTGTGCGTCACCACGGTATTCTCGGTGGTGGCGACGAGCTCGATCCCCATTTCGTAGTCGTTGCGCGAGACATAGTCGCAATAGGCGGCGTCCAGCACCAGCAGCACGTGCGACGGCAGTCCGGCGCGCAGCCGCTTGACCTCGTCGAACGGCACATAGGTGCCGGTCGGATTGTTGGGGTTGGCGAGCCAGACCAGCTTTGTCTTCGGCGTCACGGCGTTAAGGATAGCGTCGACGTCGCAGGTGAGGTTTTTCTCCTGCGCGATGACGTTCTTGGCGCCCACGGCCATGGTCGCGATCGGGTAGACCAGGAAGCCGTGGGTGGTGGAGATCGCCTCGTCGCCCTGGCCGAGATAGGTGTGGGCGAGCAGATTGAGGATCTCGTCGGAGCCGGCGCCGCAAATGATGCGGTTGGGATCGAGCCCGAAGGAGCGGCCGATCGCCTCGCGCAGCACCCGCGAGGTACCTTCCGGATAGTCTTCCAGATGATCGGCGACGCGCTTGAACGCCTCGATCGCCTTCGGCGAAGGCCCGAACGGCGTCTCGTTGGCCGAGAGCTTGAACACCTTGCGGCCCGGCTCCGGCACCGGGCTCTTGCCGGGCGTATAGGGTGCAATATCGAGAATGCCGGGATTCGGCACGGGGCGGGACATCTTCAACTCCGGATAGGCTGGGCGGCTCGCGACTTACGATTTCGCCCCGGTCGGGGGCACCGTATAGCGCGTTGCGTGGCTGCCGACGAGGGCCGTGGAGCGCACCGAGGCCCCCGCCTCGATCAGGGCAGCCCTGATTTTGTCGATGCTGGTCGCATGCGTGACCGAGACCAGCAGGGCCGCGCCGTCGAAGGCGGTGTCGGGCACCGCCACGATCTCGGCCAGCGGCGACAGGGCGCGCGCGACCTCGGCGTTCCAGCCCGACACGCGCACGCTGAAGGTCTCGACCTCGGTCACCAGGGCGCTGTCGGCGACGCGCGAGATCGCGAACACCGGCAGCGCGGCCGGATGGTCGGCGCGCTCGACGAAAGGCATCCGCGCGATGATTTTCGGCGCGCCGTCCGCTTCCAGCTCCAGCCACCACGGCGTGCGGCTCGACGTCGCCGAGACCAGTGCCAGGTCGCCCTTGGATTTCGCCACCGCTTCGACCGCAGCCTGCGCGCTGAAATGTGCGACGTAAGGCACCGTGAAGCCGAAATGGAAGCGCGCGGAATCGCGCATCGCAGGCTCGCTCACCGAGATGTCGGCATGCACGGAGAACGGCGCCTGGACATAGGTGAAGGTCGAGATGATGACGCGCCAGATGCTCTCGACCGTGTCGAGCGGCAGGATGCCGCGATGGCGCTGCACGATCTCGCGCATCATCGAAGCCTCGCGCGCGGGGCGGAACGCCGAGCCGACCTCCTGGGTCTGCTTCACCTGGATCAGGCGGTCGATGATGTCGCCGCGCTGCATCAGGAGGCGATGCATGCCCTCGTCGATCGCATCGATCTCCTTGCGCAATTCCTGAAGCGACGGTGGCGCGGGCGGGCGTTGGGACATATCTGACGGGTGCTGTTGAAAGGCGTTCCAATGCGGATTGGCCAGTGCCGTCACCGCTGCGGTCGATGTCCTGATTAGGCAGTCAGCGCGGCGAAAGCAAAGAGAAATGCAAAGGGAAATTAGGCCCTTTCGGCCCGCAGGCTGGAGGCAAATCCGGTTGATCCCGGTCGCGACTTGACGAAAACCGCCTCAGCCAGTAGATTTTGCCTGTTCCGTGGTCATTTGAGCCGGCCGGCTTGCAGCCACGTTAAAAAACTCGCTAAACAGGCCGGGGACGCTTCCGATCCCGGCCGAACCTATCGTTCAGGCCGGGTTTTTCATGGCCTGATGTCACTGCGGTCTGAAGTCCGATCGCACATGAGGTCGATGGTCAGATGGGCAGCGTCAAGTCGATTCCGAGTCCCGCGATCAGCACCGATGATCGGTCGCATGAAGTGGATCATCCGAGCTCGGAGGTCGCGCATTTTGGCGACGATCAACCGTTGCGGCTCGATTGCGGCGTGGATCTCTCGCCGTTCCAGATCGCCTATCAGACCTATGGCGAGCTGAACGCCGATCGCTCCAATGCCATTCTGGTCTGCCATGCGCTGACCGGTGATCAGCATGTCGCCAATGTCCATCCCGTCACCGGCAAGCCCGGCTGGTGGGAGACGCTGGTCGGCCCCGGCCGCCCCATCGATCCCAAGCACTACTTCATCATCTGCTCCAACGTGATCGGCGGCTGCATGGGCTCGACCGGTCCGGCCTCGATCAATCCTGCCACCGGCAAGGTGTGGGGCCTGGATTTCCCCGTCATCACTATCCCCGACATGGTGCGCGCGCAGGCGATGCTGATCGACCGACTCGGCATTGACACGCTGTTCGCGGTTGTCGGTGGCTCGATGGGCGGCATGCAGGTGCTGCAATGGACGGCAGCCTATCCGCAGCGCGTGTACTCTGCGCTGGCGATTGCCTGCTCGACGCGGCACTCGGCGCAGAACATCGCCTTCCACGAACTAGGCCGCCAGGCCGTGATGGCCGACCCCGACTGGCACAATGGCGGCTATGCCGACCGCGGCATCCATCCGCATCGCGGCCTCGCGGTGGCGCGCATGGCCGCGCACATCACCTATCTCTCCGACGCCGCGCTGCACCGAAAATTCGGGCGCCGCATGCAGGATCGCGAGCTGCCGACCTTCTCGTTCGATGCAGATTTCCAGGTCGAGTCCTATCTGCGCTACCAGGGTTCGTCCTTCGTCGAGCGTTTCGATGCCAACTCCTATCTCTATCTGACGCGCGCGATGGACTATTTCGACATCGCCGCCGACCATGGTGGGGTGCTCGCCAAGGCGTTCGCCGGCATCAAGACGCGCTTCTGCGTGGTCTCCTTCACCAGCGACTGGCTGTTTCCGACCTCGGAATCCCGCGCGCTGGTGCATGCCCTGAACGCGTCGAGCGCGCGGGTGTCGTTCGCCGAGATCGAGACCGATCGCGGCCATGACGCCTTCCTCCTTGATGTGCCCGAATTCTTCGACATCTCCCGCGCCTTCCTGCAATCGGCAGGCAAGGCCCGCGGACTGAAGGGTAGCTAAGATGTCCGTGCAGGAAGTGTTGCCGCTGGACGGCGTTGCGACCAGGCAGTCCGGTGATTATCGCGCCGATCATCGTCTGGTGGCCGACATGGTCAAGCCGGGCTCGAAAGTGCTCGACGTCGGCTGCGGCGAGGGCGATCTGCTCCAGCTGCTGGAGATGCGCGGCATCGACGGCCGCGGCATCGAGCTGTCGCGCGAGGGCGTCAACCGCTGCGTCGCCAAGGGGCTCGCCGTGGTGCAGGGCGATGCCGACACCGACCTCGTCAATTATCCCGACGATGCGTTCGACTATGTGATCCTGTCGCAGACGCTGCAGGCGACGCGGCAGCCGCGTGTGGTGCTGGAGAACCTCCTGCGCATCGGCCGCCGCGCCATCGTGTCGTTCCCGAATTTCGGCTTCTGGAAGATGCGGCTCCAGCTCCTGATCGGCGGCCACATGCCGCGCACGGAGAATTTGCCGGCGACCTGGTACGACACCGCCAACATCCATTTCTGCACCATCAAGGATTTCGTCGAGCTCTGCGACGAGATCAACGTCAAGATGGAGCGCGCGGTGGCGCTCGATCTCTACGGCCGCCCGGTGCCGCTCAATCTGCCCTGGTGGGTGTGGAACATGTTCGGCGAGCAGGGCGTGTTTTTGCTGAGCCGGGGCGGAGGGAAATAGTCTCTCCGTCATTCCGGGGCGATGCGAAGCATCGAGCCCGGCATCCATAAGCACGATCGTGAGTATGGATACCGGGCCTGCGCCTTCGGCGCGTGCCGGAATGCGCTCGTTCTAGTGCGCCGCCAGCGACCGCGGATCGCGCGCCGGCCATCGTCCGGCCTCGACCAGCGTGACGAACCGCTCCACGCTCGCGTTGAACAGCGCGGGCTCTTCGAGATTGAGCACGTGGCCCGATTTCGGAAACATCGCGAGTCCGGCCGCCGGCAGATGCTTCTTCAGGAACAGGCTCGGTCCGACGCACGGATCGTCCTCGTCGCCGCAGATGATCAGGGCCGGCGTCGCAGCGCCCTTGATCGCATCCGTCATCGTGTAGATCGAAGGACGGCCGCCCTGGAAGCCGCGCATCGTGCGCGCCGAACCGTTGGCGTCATGACGCGCAAGGGCGGCGTAGAAGTCGGCGTGGCCGCGCGGGTCCTTCACCAGGAAGGGAATCCGGCTCGGCGCCTCGCGCGTGACCTTGGCGACCTCGGCGGAGCCCAGCGTCTCGAACTGCTCGGCATTAGCGCGGCACTGCTGGCGCCAGGCATCGAGATTCTCGAGCTCCGAGCCCGAGCCGACGCCCGCCAGCGTCATCGACAGCGCGCGCTGCGGCGCGTTGAGCCCGATCTGGAGCGATGAGTAGGCGCCCATCGACAGTCCGACGAGATGCGCGCGCTCGATCTTGAGATGATCGAGCACCGCAAGCGCATCGGTATAGAAGTGTTCGTAGGTGTAGACCTCGCCGTCGGGCACGTCCGATGGCGTGTAGCCGCGCGCGGAATAAGTGATGCAGCGGTGGCCGCGCGAGAAGTAGCGCATCTGCGGCTCCCAATTGGTGTAGTCGGCCGCGAACTCGTGCAGAAAAATGATCGGCGATCCCTGGCCCGCCTCCTCGAAATAGATGCGGACGTCGTCCCTGGTCGTGGCGTGGGGCATTAACTGTTTCCCTCTCTTCAAGCCGCCTTTCGAGGATTGCAGTTAACGCTGTTGTCCGCAATGCGGCAGCATCACATCAGCACCGGCGCAAAATCATCGCAGCCATTCGCCGACGCGTGGCGTCTTTTTCTCGCCACATCGGGCGGCTTAACGGCCAGACGGAGGTCGGCCACCGCACGAGTGGCTGGAAATTGGGGGTGTCAACGAAGGATGAAGAATGTTGGAGTTGTTTGCGTCTCGCCTGTCGCGTTGTTTTATCGCGCTGGCGATCTTCTTCGCGGCGGTCGCCGTATTCGTTTCTCCGGCCTCAGCGCGGCCGCATCATCGTCATAGCGCAGAGCGGCACGGTTACGTGCATCACGCCAGACATCATCACAGCCGTCACTACCGCCACCATGCCCGCAGCTCGCGCTTCGAGCGGAGCGTGGCGCAATTGCAGGCGAACGGATTCGGTAACACCTTCGCGAGCTATGATCCGAACGCCAATGGCGGCATGGCCAACAACGGAATGGCCAACAGCGCCGCAAGCAGCGGCAGCTTCGGTGGTGGATCGGGCCTCGTGTCCGAGGCGCGGCGCTATCTCGGCGGCAATCCGACCGGGCGCGGCCGCCTGTGGTGCGCGCGCTTCATGAACATGGTGCTGCAGCACACCGGCCATCAGGGCACAGGCTCCGACATGGCGAGTTCTTTCGCGCGGTACGGCACCCGTGTCTCCGGTCCGCAGGTCGGCGCCATTGCGGTGATGTCGCGCGGCGGCCGAGGCGGCCATGTCGGCATCATCACCGGCATCGATGCCAAGGGGAATCCGATCATGATCTCCGGCAACAGCGGCAATCGCGTCCGCGAAGCCCCTGTCTCGCGCGGCCGGATCTATGCGTATGTGATGCCGAATTGAGGAAGGGACGGTGCCGTAGGGTGGGCAAAGGCGCGCAAGCGCCGTGCCCACCGGCGGTGCGTCAACGTTCGCGAACCGAATTGGTGGGCACGCTTCGCTTTGCCCACCCTGCGGCAGCGGTGCTAGCTCACACCAGTTTCGGCTGCTCCACCGCCACTGCGTCTCCGACACCGATCTCGCCACCTTCGATCACCTCGGCATAGATGCCGCAGTCCATATGGCCGAGATGGCGCGAGAGCGTCGGCGGGATCTCGAGATCGCGCTTGGCGGTGACGGGGTCGACATTGGTGGCCGGGCAGCGGACGATGCGCTTGACCACTTTCAGGCGGGCCTCACCGATCGCGAGCGTCTGGTCGACGAGGTCGAGCTCCGACCACGCCGGCCAGCCCTTGACGTAGAGATTGGCCCGGAAGCGCAGGGGATGTACCGCCGTGCCGCCCAGCATGGCCTCGATGGCACGGACGCTGTCGAGATTGATGATGGACACGACCTTGCGGGCGACGTCGGAAAAGCTGTGGTTGCGGCCGGACAGCACTTTTGGCGGGCCCTTCAGCTCCGGCTGAAAGTTCTCGCTGAAATAGCGCTCGATGGCGGCGCGCCCCTCCGCGGTCTCGAGATCGCCGCTGGCGACGATCTGGCCGTCCTTGCGGATGGTCAGGCGGCTCGTCGCATCGTCGAACCGGCTGTCGAGCGACGCCAGCCGCTCATTGCGCGCCAGCATCAGAAACTGGATTTTCGGCTTCCAGCTAGGCGCTTCGGGATCGAAGCCGCTCGGCCCGTTCTCGATGGCGTAGCGGCGGTCGGCGGGCAGGGTCTCTCCCCGCCGCAAGGTCACGTGAGGCAGCGCCTCGGGCGTCAGGCCCTTGATCGGGTAGCGATAGAGGCCGGTGATCTCGGCGGTATGGCTGGCTGTCATGCCGCTACTTAGGGGATTCGGCGGGCCGGCGCCAAGCGGGCGGATCAGCGCACGAAATTGTGAACTCGCCTCTACCGATCCGAGGGCACGCTTCCCACATCTGGGTCAGGCCGGCGCCAGCGCCGGCTGATAAGCGACCGCTTGCTGTGTTGAGGAACGTCAACGCATCAGGCGGAAAACCCAATGAAGATGCCGTTCGGGGTGCCTTAGAGGGCCCCGAGGGCAGGCCGAGGGACAGAAACGATGAATATCGAGAAGTACACCGAACGCTCCAGGGGCTTCATCCAGTCCGCGCAGTCGCTTGCGATGCGCGAGGGGCACCAGCAATTCTCCACCCTGCACGTCCTGAAAGTGCTGCTGGACGACAATGAAGGGCTCGCTGCCGGTCTGATCGACCGTGCCGGCGGCAATTCCCGGGCAATTCTCAAGGCGACCGAGGACGCCCTCGGCAAGGTGCCGAAGGTCTCAGGCGGCGGCGCCGGTCAGATCTATCTGGCGCCCGAGCTCGCCCGCACCTTCGACGCGGCCGAAAAGGCCGGCGAGAAGGCCGGCGACAGTTTCGTCACCGTCGAGCGGCTGCTGCTCGGCCTGACGCTGGAGAAGACCAGCGAGGCCGGCACCATCCTCAACAAGGGCGGTGTCACTCCACAAAACCTCAACGCGGCGATCGAGGCGCTCCGCAAGGGCCGCACCGCGGATTCTGCGACCGCCGAGAACGCGTATGACGCGCTGAAGAAATATGCCCGCGACCTGACCCAGGCGGCGCGTGACGGCAAGCTCGATCCGGTCATCGGCCGCGACGAGGAGATCCGCCGCACGATTCAAGTGCTGTCGCGACGGACCAAGAACAATCCCGTGCTGATCGGCGAGCCCGGCGTCGGCAAGACCGCGATCGCGGAAGGCCTCGCGCTGCGCATCGTCAACGGCGACGTGCCCGAGAGTCTGAAGGACAAGAAGCTGCTGTCGCTCGACCTGGGCGCACTGATCGCAGGCGCGAAATATCGCGGCGAGTTCGAGGAGCGGCTGAAGGCCGTGCTCCAGGAAGTGACCGGGAGCGAGGGCACCTTCATCCTGTTCATCGACGAGATGCACACGCTGATCGGTGCCGGCAAGGGCGACGGCGCGATGGACGCCTCCAACCTGCTCAAGCCGGCGCTTGCCCGCGGCGAGCTGCACTGCATCGGCGCGACCACGCTCGACGAGTATCAAAAGCACGTCGAGAAGGACGCCGCGCTGGCGCGGCGCTTCCAGCCGATCTTCGTCAGCGAGCCCTCGGTCGAGGACACCATCTCGATCCTGCGCGGGCTGAAGGACAAGTATGAGCAGCACCATGGCGTGCGGATCACCGATTCCGCGCTGGTGGCGGCGACGACCCTGTCCAACCGCTACATCACCGACCGCTTCCTGCCGGACAAGGCGATCGACCTCATGGACGAGGCCGCGGCGCGGCTGAAGATGCAGGTCGATTCCAAGCCGGAGGAGCTGGACTCGCTCGATCGCGAGATCATCCGGCTCAAGATCGAGCAGGAGGCGCTCAAGAAGGAAAGCGATGTCGGCTCCAAGTCCCGGCTCCAGACCCTGGAGAAGGACCTGGCCGATCTCGAGGAGAAGTCTGCTGCCCTGACGGCGCGCTGGAGCGCGGAGAAGAACAAGCTCTCCGACGC
Source organism: Bradyrhizobium sp. CCGE-LA001 (assembly GCF_000296215.2). Classification (NCBI taxonomy): domain Bacteria; kingdom Pseudomonadati; phylum Pseudomonadota; class Alphaproteobacteria; order Hyphomicrobiales; family Nitrobacteraceae; genus Bradyrhizobium; species Bradyrhizobium sp. CCGE-LA001. Next base: position 1,031,804 of record NZ_CP013949.1, read on the forward strand.
CCAGAAGCTGAAGGCGGAACTCGACGGTCTTCGTGTGGAGCTCGCCAACGCGCAGCGGCGCGGCGAATTCCAAAAGGCCGGCGAGCTCGCCTATGGCAGCATCCCGCAGCTCGAGAAGCAGCTTGGCGAGATCGAGGCCAAGGAAAACTCCGGCGAGATGATGGAGGAGGCGGTGACCGCCAACCACATCGCGCAGGTGGTCTCGCGCTGGACCGGCGTGCCCGTCGACAAGATGCTGGAAGGCGAGAAGGAGAAGCTCCTGAAGATGGAGGAGCAGCTCAGCAAGCGTGTCGTCGGCCAGGCCGAGGCCGTGCGTGCGGTCGCGACCGCCGTGCGCCGCTCGCGCGCGGGCTTGCAGGACCCGAACCGGCCGACCGGCTCGTTCATGTTCTTAGGGCCGACCGGCGTCGGCAAGACCGAGCTGACGAAAGCCCTGGCGGAGTACCTGTTCAACGACGAGACCGCGATGGTCCGCCTCGACATGTCCGAATACATGGAGAAGCACTCGGTCTCGCGGCTGATCGGCGCGCCTCCCGGCTATGTCGGCTATGACGAGGGCGGTGCGCTGACCGAAGCGGTGCGGCGCCGGCCTTACCAGGTGGTGCTGTTCGACGAGATCGAGAAGGCGCATCCCGACGTTTTCAACGTCCTGTTGCAGGTGCTCGACGACGGCCGCCTCACCGACGGCCAGGGCCGCACCGTCGATTTTCGCAACACGCTGATCATCATGACCTCGAACCTTGGTTCGGAGTATCTGGTGAATCAGCCGGAGGGCGAGGACACCTCGGCCGTGCGCGAGCAGGTGATGGGCATGGTGCGGGCGCACTTCCGCCCCGAATTCCTCAACCGCGTCGACGAGATCATCCTGTTCCACCGCCTGCAGCGGAGTGAGATGGGCCGGATCGTCGAGATCCAGTTCGCGCGGCTGCAGAAGCTGCTCACCGATCGCAAGATCGTGCTGACGCTCGATGCCGCCGGACGCGACTGGCTCGCCGCCAAGGGCTGGGACCCTGCCTATGGCGCAAGGCCGCTGAAGCGCGTGATCCAGCGCTATCTCCAGGACCCGCTCGCCGAGATGATCCTCGGCGGCGACGTCAGGGACGGCGACAATGTCGCGATCTCGTCCGAAGGCAACGTGCTGACCTTCAACGGCAAGGCACCGCAAACCGCGGAGATCGCCCAGTTCGAGTCGCCGGTGGCGAAGCGAAAGCTGAATTGAGCTCCGCCAAACGACACTGAACCTGTCCAAACCTCCCCGCGATGCGGGGAGGTTTTTTATACCGTGATTGCGAGCAAGCTGCTTCGGGAAGGCGCGAGCCGGTGTCACGCTATATGCACGATCAATAGCACAACCAGTGGCTGCGTCGGTAGGTCGCACGTAAGGGAAGTGTGGTACAAATAGAACACGTTCTGCGCTTTCTCTTCGAGCGTGTATGAATCCACTTGAACAATTCTGTTAACGCTCGCCACAATCCCTCAGATTTAAAGAGACTGTGGTGACGCACGGCCTTCGCCAGAATATTGTTCACGCTAGGTCGTCGCTCGTAGTGACAGAGTCGCTCGCCATAGTCTGAAAGATATTGTGGGAGCGTGCGATGCGTGCGGGTGTCGTTGCGGGCTGTATTGCGTTGGCATTGTCGTTGGGCGGCTGTGACACGCTTGATTGGCGCTATACCAACGAGGGCATCGGAACTGAGCTCTATGCCCCGGGAGTCGTAAATCAGGCGCGCCTTCAGGAAGTGTATATTGGGTATATATGCCAACAGGCAGGCCTTTCATACGAGGAGAGGGGTGCCATCCTCTTTTGTCTTGAGCCTCCTGTCACAAGAAATTGGCAGACCTTCGTTCAGGAAGGCATGAATGACATTGATCGCCGATGTGACGCGTATCTCACGTGGCTCGACAACAAGCGCCGTTGGGTTGGGCCAATTCATCAGCAAATTCTGGACACCGAAGCGGCAACTCTGTTGATCCTCGGCGCCACGGCCGCTGATCCTACCAAGGCCATTGCCGTTGTAGGGGCTGCATTTGGTCTTGCCTCCCATGCGTTTACAAATTTCAACAATCGTTTCATTTTTGAGGTCGAGAAATCGACAGTGCAATCGGTTGTGCTCACACGGCAGCAAAAGTATCGCGAAACGCTTCCAGTAATCATTGATAACCGCCCCGCGGCAATCTACGCGTTGCGTCAATATCTGCGTCTGTGCATGCCGATGACAATCGAGACGCAGATCAATACGACAGTAAAGCTGTTTGAAAGAGGCGGAACGGTTGCCCTTGGGCAGGCCGCGGCTCACCCGATGATCGATGCCCGCACGGTCAGTACGGCGGCGCGCCGAGGCATCCCCACGCACACATCGAGTTTTGGTCCGGATGCTGTTACGGCAATCTTGAGCAATTGGCTCACTCCCAATGGAGTTCGTAACGAAGATCACTTCAAGTTGCTTCAGGCGTTTCTCGATAAAGAGCAGCCGGGCCTTCGACCTTTTACTTTTCTAGACGGAGGAAAATTCGCTGCCCTCCGGCTGAAGTTCGCTCGTCAGCAGAAGCTCGTTCCTAGCAGTTGAATTTTTTATTGGAGGATCCATGGCGCCAAATATTAACAGGCTCACTGATATCCCCGAGGATAAGATCGTCGAGGAGATACAGAGGGCTAAGCTCTTCGATGAGCCCGATATCATCACGGTGTTTCGCGATGGCCGAGGCAATTTCACGCTCGACTCAACCGTCATCGTCGTCACTAGCCCGACAGGACTCTCTGCCACCCCGATCACAAAAGTCGGCAAAATGTCGGAATTCGGTGGTCCGACAGACGAAGGTGTCAGGCCAGATGAGAACCTTGCTCTTTTTTTCAACAATCCAGTTGATGCGGATGCAAATCCGGATATTTTTTTGGCGGCGCAACCAGCCGGCACAACCGGGCTGGCAAGGCGACTGGATCCTGCTGCCAATTATTTAGCTTGCCGATGGGACTATGCCGTTACGCCAAAGGATTATCTGAGGGGGATCAAAGTCAAGGTTACCAACCCCGCGAACATGCGATCGGTGGATGCGCGACCGGTGGATTTCGGGCCTGCAGAATTCACAGACCGAGTCGCAGATCTTTCGCCCGGCTTAGCCCGTGCTCTAGGCCTACAGACCAATGACACATGTCGCGTGGATATTCCGCCTCCTCAGACCGGGGTCGCCGTCGGAGTCAAACTCAAGCAGATCGACGAGGGCATATTCCCGCGGGACATGATCCGACAACTCGTCGTAATGACGACGTCCAACCGATCGACTTATTGGGTGATCAATCAGTTGGGCACGGTGGAGGGCGGTCAGACCCTCTTACGAAAAGTCGGAACTAATCCGGCAGAAATCCTCTTGAGCGATACGACCGTCCTTCCGGTAAGGGCGAGCGATCAGGTTTCAGAAGCTGTCGCGGCCGAACTCAACGTAGCAGTCGTTCAGGGTGAGCCGGGAGCGTCGGCGCCGGCCGATCCTGCACCCGGTCCTGGCGCCGATATCAGCGCAAGGGTTTTCGCCAAGGCTCAAGCGTTTGTAAACCGTAGCACGAGAGACGTTCCCGGCACGGACCATGGAAATCTCGCATGCGCGTGGGCAGTGAACGAAGTCGTGCGACTTGCGCTAGGCAGGCCAGTTAGTGCTGACAGCCACGGGAATAACGGCCTTGGCACCCGAGAGCTGTTCTCGGTTTTGAAATCCCGTCACACTCAGATAAGTGATCCGAAGCCGGGCGCCCTGATCATTTCTCCCACGCCTCCGAATGGAAGCGTTCATGGGCATGTCGGCATCGTCGGACAGAATCCCGGCGGCACCGTGGGTAATACCCAGATATTCTCCAACAGCTCGGCCGCCAGGAAGTTTGCTCAGAATCGAACGATCAGCAGTTGGAATGCACGCTATTCAGCGGAGCTGCATTTGCCGGTGCTATTCTTCGAACTGAATGCCAATCAATTTTCCTCAGTTCAGCACACAACTCGAATAGAGGCTCAACCGAGCACTCGCCGCCGCCGCGTGTCTTGAGTGTCTCCGACAGAATTTGGCTCGATAGCCTAAAACCTGCGTGGCACCGGGAAAGGAGGAGCTGTAAATGGCGCGCCCCGTCGGCTCAGGCCTAGCTTGGACGTAGTGGAGGAAATATGAAATCGCAGTTTTTCGCGAATTGTTCAGGCCAAACCATGACAGGGCTGACGAAGCAAATGGCGGGTCCGACTCCTTTCAAGACCAGACGCGTCTGATGCGACAAGAGAATGCAGCGCTGGCCTAGCCGCTGCCGCAGAGGCCAGAGGAGTCGCACCGTTCGTTGTTGAAGACTTAAGATGAGTCGTGCAGATGCCGCAGCCCGGGGCGGCCTTGCGCTGTGGCTCCGCGGTCCTGCGATCTGCCGTCGCGTGGATGCGTGGTTCACTCGGCCGTGGCAGCCGAGCCCGCGGCCGGGCCTTCCTCCTCGTCGTCCTCTTCGAGCTCCGACAAGATGTCCACCAGCTCGCGCACACGTCCCTGCGCCAGCGGCCGGAGATCGTTGATCAACGGCTCGTCATTGGCGAGCCAGGCCTGGGCTTCGGCAAGCTCCTCGACGGTCGCGCCGGTTCCGATGATCTGGGCAATGGTGACGTCGTCGGCCCGGTCCACGGACTTGACGACATCGTCACGTGAGAGGCGCGTCATGGGCGATCCTCCTGCTGGTCGGCTTCCGTCAAGCTCTAACCGGCAGGTCCGCGTGCGAGTTCCGCTGCCCCGGCCTTCCGGCGCATGCTACTTCTTCACTGCCTTGTAGATCGCGTTCTCCACGTCCGACGAGAAGTAGATCACGCCGCTTGCGCCGACCGCCACTCCAGTCGGAACATGCGTCGGCAGGCCGCCCGGTGCGCCCACGAGGCCGATCGGAAGATTAGCCACGATCTCGGTGATCTTGCCGGTGTCCGGCGCGATCTCGATCAGCCGCTTGGTGCCGACTTCCGCCACGACCAGCTTGCCGTCGCCCGTGCGCGCGATGCCTTCGGGCATCTTCAGCTCCTTGGCGACCACGGTCTTTTCGCCGTTGGCATCGATCCGGGACACGGTGCCTGCAAAAGCCTCGGTGACGTAGACCTCGTCAGCCTTGCCGCGAACGAGACCCACAGGTCCTTCGAGGCCACCGATCAGCGTGGTGCGATCCTTGCCGTGCTCACCGCTCACCTTGACCAGCGACTTGGTGCCGAGCTCGGCCACCAGGATGCTGCCGTCCGCGAGCACGACCGCGTCATGCGGTGCCTTGAAGTCGTGCAGCATATCGCGCGTCGCGCCGGTCTTGCTGTCGATCACCTGCACAGTGCCGGTGAACCAGCTCGACAGGATCACGTCGTTGCCCCGCGTCGTCGCACTCATCGGATATTCGAGAGTGACGCCTGCGGCATGCATGCGCGCCTTCTCGGTGACCTCGCCGGTCGCCCCGTCCACGGTGCGATAGGCGAAGACGTCGGCGACGTGGATCGTATCCTTGCCGTTCTCCGAGGTGACGCCGATGCCGCCGGGCAGAGCGAGCTTGCCGATGATGATCTGCTTGGCCTGCCCGGTCGCGGGATCGATCTCCTGGATGCCGTTGTCGGCCATGTTGGAGACGTAGATGCGGTCCTGGCCATCGATCGCGAGATTGTCCAGCGACGGCTTCAATTGCGCGATCATGGTCTTGGCGCCCGATTTGGGATCGACCCTGACGAGCTGGCCGAGCGCGGTGTCGACCACGAAGAGGTTGTGCTTGGAGTCGAAATTCACCGCGGCCGGCACCTTGAAGCCGTCGGCGACGACGGTGAGCTCGGCCTTGTCGACGTCGACCTTTGCGACCTGTCCCTTGAACCAGAGCGGACCGTAGAGCTTGTCGTCGGGGCCGAATTCGAAGCCGAGGCCGCCCATCTTCTCCATGATCTGGCGCGGCGGCTTGACGCCCTCGATGTCGATTTCATAGAGCGCATCGCCGAGGAAGACGGTGGTGGCGTAGAGCCTGCCGTCCTTGCGGAAGGCGAGCGAGTTGATGCCGGGAAGCCCGGAGGCGAGCTTCTTGATCGGGCCATCGCCCTTGCGCGCATAGAGATCGCCGGCGAGGAAGCCGGTCCATGCCATGGTGCCATCAGGCGCGAACGCGATGTCGTCGGCCATTCCGACCGGGGCGGGGACTGCAACCTTGGCGGTACCACCCGCGATGTCGACTTCGTAGAGCGCCGCGCCCGCGACGCTGCCGGCAAACAGACGGCCGGCCTTGTCGACGCCGAGCCCGTGCACGCCATGGAATGCCGAGCCCGGGACCAGCTTGGTGACCTCCCAGGTTTCGGCCGAGACGCTCGTGGTGGAGAAAAGCGCAGCGACGACGGCTGCGCAGGCGAGCCTGTTCTTCATGGCGAGACCTCCTTTTTTTGGAAAGTATTCGCCCGTCATTCCGCTTTGGCAAACGAAACTTGACGTTGTGACGCCGCAAAGCGGCCTGCGCTCCGCAGCGTCTCCCGTTTGAAATCCTGTTTGAAAATGCCCGGCCGCTACAGGCCGGCCGCTATCAGCGGTTGCTGACCTGCAACGGTCCGCCGGTTGCATCCGACATGCGGGCGATGGCACCGCCGCGGCCGCTCATCATGCCGTCGAGCCGGTCGCGCTCCTTCTCGAAGCTTGCCAGCATCGGACCTTCCAGCGAGCGCCCGCGCGGCAGCTTCACGCGCATCGGGTCGACGAAGCGGCCGTTGACCAGGATCTCGTAGTGGACGTGCGGGCCGGTCGACAGGCCCGATGAGCCGACGAAGCCGATCACCTGGCCCTGCCGCACCTTCTTGCCGACTTCCATGCCCTTGGCGAAGGCCGACATATGGCCGTAGGCGGTCTCGTAGCCGTTGGAATGCTTGATGCGGATGTACTTGCCGTAGCCGCCCTCGGGGCCGGCCTTCTCGATCATGCCGTTGCCGGAAGCGAAGATCGGCGTGCCGTAGGAGGTGGCCCAGTCGACGCCGGTATGCATCTTCACGTAGCCGAGGATCGGGTGGCGGCGCCCGCCGAAGCCGGAGCGCATGATGGCGTTGTTGACGGGTTTCCTGACCAGGAACTTCTTCGCGCTCTTGCCGGTCTCGTCGTAATAGTCGACGACGCCGTCGTCGGGGCTCTGGTAGCGATAGTATTTCTTGGTCTCGCCGCCGACGGTGAGCGAGGCGAACAGCACCTCGTTCTTCTCGGTCGCGGTCACGCCCTCGTCTTCGCCGGCATAGAACACGTCGAACGAGTCGCCCGGCTGCACCTTGCGCTGGAAATCGACGTCGTAGGAATAGATCTTGATCATGTCCTCGATGACCGGCATCGGCACCTTGTTGCGCATCGCGGTCTCGTAGATGCTCTGGTAGAGCCGGACGCCGGAGCCGTCATCATCGTCATCGTCGTCGCTGCTGGCGTTGGCTGCCGCGTCGGCGACGGTGTTCATGCTGGAGACATCGACCGCGACGTATTTGCCGAGATCGGACAGCGCCGCGATCGCCTCGACCATGGTGTCGTTGGCGACGACGACGCGGTAGGGCTGCAGGCGCGCGCCGGGGCTCGCAGGCGCCATCAAAATGCGGAGCTTCTCGCCTTCCTTCAGGCCGCCGTCGCGGCCGCGGGGGCCGAGCGTTACGGTGATCGCCTTGATCTCCTCGGCGGTGGCGCCGAGATCGCGCAGCACGCCGGCGACGCTGTCGCCTTTCTTGACCATGTGGGCGCGTTCGCCGTTGGGATTGCCGCCGGTGATCTGCTCCTTGGTCTTGGGCAGCAGCGTGACGTTTTCGGGCACCACGCGCGTCTCGAAGCCGGCATAGGGATCGGACGACGAGGATTCGGGAGCGTAGGCGCTTCGGATGTCGGAGGGGCCGGTCGCGCCGGACACATCGGCGGTGGCATTGGAGAGCGAGGCGTAGCGCACCCCGCCATTGCCGCGCCAATTGGCGGCATCGCGCACCCGCATCAGGATGTCGTCGAGCGCCACCACGGCGGAAATCTTCGCCTTCGGCAGCACCGGCGACAGGTCCTTGGTGACGAAGGAGACTTCGGCGTCGGGCTCGACGGCCTCGGGATTGTTGGGATCGTCGGAGGCGGTCTTTGGATCGGAGCCGACGTCGGTGAGCAGGCGCTGCGCGTTGAACGGCGGGATCTTCGCCGACAGATCGCTCGTCGTCATCGACAGATTGCCGGCGATGCGGACGAAGGGGCGCACCCGCATCACGTCACGGTTGCCGACGCGGGCGACCGTGGAGACGCGCATGATGTTGCGCGAAGCCGTGGATTCGCTCGGCGGCGGCAGGCGGTCGCTCTTGTGCAGCGTGGCGGCGCGATCGCCGGCGCCGAAGGCACCGCGTAACGCGCCTTCGACCCGCTCCGGCACTCTGGCGAAGGTCATCTCGCCGTCGAGCGACGCGAAAACGGCGCCGCCGATCAGGGCCGCGCCGCAGAGTCCGGTCAGAATCGTCCCGCTGAACCACTGCACCGAGACGCGGCGCCGATCGATGACGGCGGCCTCAGAACCATCGACGGACAGCGGCGGCTCGTGGCCGAGATCGATGATCCCGGTCTCACGCCCGTAAGCGCCGCGTGACGTCCTCTGGTTCAACCCAAGTCCCCCGATTCAACGACCCAAAAGCCCGGTTTCGAGCCGCTTCCCCGGTCGCCCTCTTCGAGGCGTATCGCAGGAAAACGGCACGCCGCATAGGCGCTCGCGGTCAGAAGGCCCCAACGAAGGGCCGGCCGGAATTACGAACAGCTAAACGGAAAAAGGTCTCTCGATGTCTCTCGAATGTCGGAAGAAGGCCGCGTCATCTGCAAGATCGCCTTCCTCTGACCCCATCAAAGTCGCCGGCAGCCCCCACTGGCATCACCCGCGATTCAAGCTTGTCTCTTATCAGAACGCCGCGGGATTGTGGCTCAAGTACGGCGTCAAATATCGAAAAGTTTCTTGAACGGCCCGGGCTTGGCGGACCCTACGGCCGGCGGGGATAGCCGGATTTGAGGGCGGGGAGGGGGCAGCCCCGGGGGCAGGGTCTCGGTCCGGGAAGAGGACCGGGGCGTCCGGGGAGAGGACAGGGGGCGTCCGGAAGGGAGAGCCCAGGGTGGCTCTGGAAGCCCCTCCGGAGCCCGCAGGGGCGCAAACTTTTTTCAGATTTTTGCCGCGCGGTCGCGGTTCGCGAACCTACGAGGCGCCTAACGGCCTGGAATCACTGGAATTTTTTCGATGATCCGCTGTGCGACGATTTGTTGACGATTGGCGTTGACAGCCCGGAAGGCGGGGCCTATAACCCCAACCACTGAGCGCGGCGCCGCCGGGTCACTGACCAAGGCGAGCGAACGCGCCACTGATGCTCCTCACCTTGTTGAGTGACACAACAGCCGACACAAATCGGTTGGAGTTCATTCATCGTCGGTAAGGGTCTCGGAACCCTTCCTCCCAGGAAGGTTGAGGCCTCCACGGTCTCGGGCTGTTTGACAAGTGAAGATGAAGAAAGAGAAACGTGGACGGCGGAGTCCTTGCGGGTCTCGCTTCCGAAAAGCTTCGGCTTTTCTGATCGAGACCGGACGAAAGACTTCGGCGGTACACGTTTCAAAGGAAACACCATCGTTGCCAGCGATGTGAATCGCAGGCAGCACATCGACTTCGGTCGATAATGGTGGGACCTCGTCAAACGTTGTGATCAGCCGGTTCAAAGTTCAAGTCCAACTTGAGAGTTTGATCCTGGCTCAGAGCGAACGCTGGCGGCAGGCTTAACACATGCAAGTCGAGCGGGCGTAGCAATACGTCAGCGGCAGACGGGTGAGTAACGCGTGGGAACGTACCTTTTGGTTCGGAACAACACAGGGAAACTTGTGCTAATACCGGATAAGCCCTTACGGGGAAAGATTTATCGCCGAAAGATCGGCCCGCGTCTGATTAGCTAGTTGGTGAGGTAACGGCTCACCAAGGCGACGATCAGTAGCTGGTCTGAGAGGATGATCAGCCACATTGGGACTGAGACACGGCCCAAACTCCTACGGGAGGCAGCAGTGGGGAATATTGGACAATGGGGGCAACCCTGATCCAGCCATGCCGCGTGAGTGATGAAGGCCCTAGGGTTGTAAAGCTCTTTTGTGCGGGAAGATAATGACGGTACCGCAAGAATAAGCCCCGGCTAACTTCGTGCCAGCAGCCGCGGTAATACGAAGGGGGCTAGCGTTGCTCGGAATCACTGGGCGTAAAGGGTGCGTAGGCGGGTCTTTAAGTCAGGGGTGAAATCCTGGAGCTCAACTCCAGAACTGCCTTTGATACTGAAGATCTTGAGTTCGGGAGAGGTGAGTGGAACTGCGAGTGTAGAGGTGAAATTCGTAGATATTCGCAAGAACACCAGTGGCGAAGGCGGCTCACTGGCCCGATACTGACGCTGAGGCACGAAAGCGTGGGGAGCAAACAGGATTAGATACCCTGGTAGTCCACGCCGTAAACGATGAATGCCAGCCGTTAGTGGGTTTACTCACTAGTGGCGCAGCTAACGCTTTAAGCATTCCGCCTGGGGAGTACGGTCGCAAGATTAAAACTCAAAGGAATTGACGGGGGCCCGCACAAGCGGTGGAGCATGTGGTTTAATTCGACGCAACGCGCAGAACCTTACCAGCCCTTGACATGTCCAGGACCGGTCGCAGAGATGTGACCCTCTCTTCGGAGCCTGGAACACAGGTGCTGCATGGCTGTCGTCAGCTCGTGTCGTGAGATGTTGGGTTAAGTCCCGCAACGAGCGCAACCCCCGTCCTTAGTTGCTACCATTTAGTTGAGCACTCTAAGGAGACTGCCGGTGATAAGCCGCGAGGAAGGTGGGGATGACGTCAAGTCCTCATGGCCCTTACGGGCTGGGCTACACACGTGCTACAATGGCGGTGACAATGGGATGCTAAGGGGCGACCCTTCGCAAATCTCAAAAAGCCGTCTCAGTTCGGATTGGGCTCTGCAACTCGAGCCCATGAAGTTGGAATCGCTAGTAATCGTGGATCAGCACGCCACGGTGAATACGTTCCCGGGCCTTGTACACACCGCCCGTCACACCATGGGAGTTGGCTTTACCTGAAGACGGTGCGCTAACCAGCAATGGAGGCAGCCGGCCACGGTAGGGTCAGCGACTGGGGTGAAGTCGTAACAAGGTAGCCGTAGGGGAACCTGCGGCTGGATCACCTCCTTTCTAAGGATGGTTCTTCAGAAGCTTGCTTCTATCGAACCGTTTTAGAAACATCAGTGGCCAACAGATCGCCAGATCGTTGAGCTGCATTGGCGGGATTTCGCCGTCTACGTTTCTCTTTCTTCGCGGACGAACACGCGCCGGGGCTGCGCTGTGCGATTGCATCTGCGCTTGTCGCGGTTGCTTGCACGCAAGACCCTAGTCCTGATGAGGATAGCGTTAGGGGCTTGTAGCTCAGTTGGTTAGAGCGCGCGCTTGATAAGCGTGAGGTCGGAAGTTCAAGTCTTCCCAGGCCCACCACTTTCATCGAGCGGGCATTCGTCTTCTGGTTACGGGGCCATAGCTCAGCTGGGAGAGCGCGTGCTTTGCAAGCATGAGGTCGTCGGTTCGATCCCGTCTGGCTCCACCAGATGGCTTGATCACCGAGATCTTGTACCGTCGTCCGCGAAACATCACTTCGCATTCACTAGTCTGGATAGACAGTGAACTGCGTGTTTTCTGACATCGTAAAGAGGAGATCGATCCGAGTTGGGTCGTGCAGCATATCGTTGCGCGGGCCTTCATTATCTCCGGATCATTTTCGGCGCTCGACGCTGACCGCAAGGTTGGCTGCGAGTTGTAAAATGATCCTTTTAGCGAAGCTTGACCGCCTCGCTATCGGAACGATCTTACGAAGCAAGCTGGTCTTTCTAGTCAATGTCCGGCTGTACGTAGCATTCATCGAGGGTGCGCGCCGCAAGGCAATCGTACAGACAACATTCTGCCGAGTGTGTGGACATTGATAATGAGAGCAATCAAGTGCCTTAAGGGTGTTCGGTGGATGCCTTGGCGCTGAGAGGCGATGAAGGACGTGCTACGCTGCGATAAGCCGTGGGGAGCTGCGAAGAAGCTTTGATCCATGGATTTCCGAATGGGGAAACCCACCTTCGATAGCCGGAACTCCAAGACCTTGTGTCTTGGTGTTCGACCAGAAATGATCGGGACCATGACCGCGAGGTTTTGGATTTCCGGTTATCAAGAGAAGGTATGAGACTTCTGAATACATAGGAGGTTTCAAGCGAACCCAGGGAACTGAAACATCTAAGTACCTGGAGGAAAGGACATCAACAGAGACTCCGTTAGTAGTGGCGAGCGAACGCGGACCAGGCCAGTGATACATCAAAGACAATCGGAACCAGTCAGGAAAGCTGGGCCTCAGAGGGTGATAGCCCCGTACGAGTAATGCGATGATGTATCCACGAGTAAGGCGGGACACGTGCAATCCTGTCTGAACACGGGGGGACCACCCTCCAAGCCTAAGTACTCCTCAGCGACCGATAGTGAACCAGTACCGTGAGGGAAAGGTGAAAAGCACCCCGACGAGGGGAGTGAAATAGACCTGAAACCGGACACCTACAAACAGATGGAGCCCAAGATTCGTTCTGGGTGACATCGTACCTTTTGTATTATGGGCCAGCGACTTAATTTAACGAGCAAGCTTAAGCCGATAGGCGAAGGCGTAGCGAAAGCGAGTCTGAATAGGGCGTCAAGTTCGTTGTATTAGACCCGAAACCTAGTGATCTAGCCATGAGCAGGTTGAAGGTGAGGTAACACTCACTGGAGGACCGAACGGGTGCCTGTTGAAAAAGGCTCCGATGACTTGTGGTTAGGGGTGAAAGGCCAATCAAACTGGGAAATAGCTGGTTCTCCGCGAAAGATATTTAGGTATCGCCTCGGATGAATACCTCAGGGGGTAGAGCACTGGATGGGCTAGGGGGACTTACCGTCTTACCAAACCCAACCAAACTCCGAATACCTGAGAGTACTATCCGGGAGTCACACGGCGGGTGCTAACGTCCGTCGTGGAGAGGGAAACAACCCGGACCTACAGCTAAGGCCCCTAATTCGTGGCTAAGTGGGAAAGGATGTGGAAATCCCAAAACAACCAGGAGGTTGGCTTAGAAGCAGCCATCCTTTAAAGAAAGCGTAACAGCTCACTGGTCTAAATAAGGGTTTCTGCGCCGAAGATGTAACGGGG